>JAUWOE010000115.1 GCA_030612265.1 Promethearchaeum sp. | reverse complement strand
TCAGAATCTAAATTGCTTAAAAAGTTTAGTAGTTGTCGAATTTGAAGAATATTCCATCCATGTTCAGGGATTTTTCTTTGTTGAAAGAGCTCCATTATTGGCTTCCAAATTGCATTAAATCCAATTGAAGATCTTTTTAACATGTGTGATGGAACACCCAAATTTTCTAAACTATCAAAAAATTCTTTTTTCCACATTTTTTATTGTTTTAATAATTTTCTTTATTGTCTTTAATATTTTCTAGGGAATAGGAATAAAATAAAAAACGAAAATTTACTTTAATAAGATGAGAAAAATCAATGATGAACAACAGGTTTTGGAAACGAAAATTAAATAAACGGAATTCAAAGAAAGATCATACTAAATTTCATGCGGCAATTGATAAAGACACTTCCTTGACTCTTTATCGCCGTGAGGGAGGATTATATATTATAATCAAGAAAGAATTAGGAGATTATGACCTAATTGTTTCTCCTTCGGAAGCTCCAGTGATCAATCAATACCTAAAAACCCCAGATCCATTTGAATCAATTTTAGCAGATGTTAAAATAATTGAAAAAGAGATCGAGCAGATTAACATTGCCATTCAAACATCCTTTGGAGAAAATAAAGAACTTAATTTAATTTCTATAAAATTAGCTATTGGTTCAGGAGAGCATGATTATGTTACAATTGAAGAAACTGATCTAATTGCTATGGATGTTGAACCGACAATGAGTGGTCTGTTAAATTTCATTAATGCTAATGAAAGTATAATAGGTATCTGCGATCGAGTTTTTGATCCAGAACGAGGAAATATTACATTACTAAACGCCAAGATTAAAGAACCGCATCCGACAATTTCGACCATAGAACTTAAATTGATGAGTAGTTTGCAACAAAGAGGGTTGTACATGCAAAGAAACATGAAATATGCAGGATTACAACTTTATATCATCATAAAAACAGAGGATCTCAATTCTGAAGTGCTTTCGTTCCTAAAAGCAATAGGAATTGAATGGGAGGTTATTTTTTTAAGAAGAGACCTTTCGATTGAGGATTGGCTAGAGATTGAATGTGAGAAAAATTCTGTTAACTTAAAAGGATATTTGGGGTCGAAATTTAATTCATTAGGCTTTTTCGATATTAACAATATTACAAGAGTAGCGATTGTTAACCAATTAAACTTCAAAGTTGTTGTTAGAATGTCTGAGATGCTAGACCGAGTAAAGCAAAATAGAGAGGAATTAGTAGGAAATCAACCAGATTCTGAACCTCTGAAAAAAGCAGAGATTATTGCTGCTGCCGGGCTATCTTGTGCATATTTTGGGATAAAGAAGAAAATAAAAATCGAGAAAGGCATTGATCCTGTGGAAGTTAAAAATTTTGAAGCAGAAATGATAAACTTCTAGTTTTTTTTTAATCTATTTTTGCGGCTTTATCAACTTCTTCAATAAAATTTTTTAAGTTCATAGAAGGTATTTTCGCTCCTGCAGCAGGCGGATGTCCACCAGCAGGATTAATTATCCCCATTTTTTGACAAACTTCTCTTAATATCTTGCCTAAATTCAAGCCCTTCTTTATTAATTCATGATCCGCTCTTGCAGAAACTTTCAAGGAATGATTATCTGAGTCTGCAAATGCAATTAATGGCTTTTCCTTCAATTCTTCTTTAGAATGTAATATAATTGAACAAATAGTTCCTATAATTTTCTCATTAATCTCGCTGTTGTAAAGAGTATTGATATTTTTGTAATTTCGGATGCTTTGTTCAGCTAATCTTATTGCTATAGATATCTCTCTTTTATATAATTTGTTTTTTTCAATGGCCATTCTAAGAGATTTTTTATCTCCCATTAAACTAGATATCCCTAAAGAAGGAAATCCTAAACGTCCACAAGCATTTAATAGTTTTGACATTTCTTTTGCATCCGTAATGGGATCAAAATTTGATAAATTATAATAGCTAGTTATAAGCTTCACTGCAAAATCTTTCGATTTATCATTTCTTTCATAACCTTCACTTATCAATGCTTTCAAGAGTGATTTCTTTTCGTAAGTAGAGAGATTTATGAGAGTTCTTTTTTCATTCCATTCATCCTGTATTTTAATTTGGAGGGATTTAAGAAATAATTTTACTTTTTCTTCATTTCCAGATAATGTAGGTAATTTTTCGGGTAAAGAATAAGCTAGTGCTATATACAATGGTTGGTGGCGAGATATGGAAATGTCTCTTTCTACAGAAATTTTTCCACTTTTAATTGCATCATCGAGAATTATTTTATTGGCTCCTATAAAACCACCCTTATCTCCCTTATTTTGCATATCCCCCAGAGCACCGATAATTGCTAATGAGGAAAGATCTATATTTTTGGGATCCAGTGCTTTTGCAAAGAAATAACATACTCCTGCAGCCGAAATTTCGCTTTCTCCGGATATATCATAATAATATGGGTTTACATGAAATATATCGGGATGTTCTTTGATATTTTCTGGTTGATGATGATCTAAAATAAAATAATTTGAAGATCCAAGATCTTTCTTTAAAAATTCTAGTTGACCAGTTCCAAAATCTGAAAAAATAATAAATCTATTATAGTTTATTATTTCATCTTTAATTTTTTTAATGTATTGAGTTTCTAGTTGAGGTAAAACAGATAATTGATAACTTATATTTGCTCTTTTTAGAGCAAAAGCTAGAATTGCTGCTGAAGTTAAACCATCTGAATCTAAATGACTGTAAATGTGAACATTTTTTTTAAAATCAGGGAAATTTTTTGGAATTTCTGATTCTTCTCTTAGAGATTTTAAAAAATAATCTTTTCGTTCATCAATTGCATTCAAGAAAATATCTAAAAGAATTTTGGACCCCACCAATTTTATGAAATAATTTGATAAATTTGAATTTATGGAGAACTGTTTGGAGATTTATTTAAAAAATAGAAAATTTAACTTTTATCGATAAAAAAATTGGACTTCTTGCCATGCTGCTGGTTCGTTGAAGATAGATTGGACTTTTCCTTCTAAATAGTTTGCTATTTTCTCTTTTCCGTGCTTATCTATGCTTGCTTTTAATCTGAGCCCACTGGAAATTTCTATCCCCCAAATCATCTTTCCCAATAACAATATATTAATTTGTTTTCTCGTTGATTTAACCCCTTTTAATAAAATCCAATTGGATTTTCCATTGGTTACTGTTATATCATTTAAATTGGGGCTAATTACAGTAAATCGATTGCTGTAATGATAAGTTTTTGGATTTTTCTCGACTAATTGGTTAATTTTTTCTCTAATGTTTAAATTTTTGACTTTAATGTGATTACCGCATATTTCCTCTACCGAAATAACTCTAAATTCCTTATTTCTATGTATTTCATCATTATGATAAGAAATCTCCAAATAAGCCATCCAAATTTCCTCTATTTAACCTATCCCTTTTTTGCAATAAATTAGGTAAAGTAAATTCAATTAAAAACTTATGTCGGCGATATATGGGGATCTTTACAAGAAAAATTCCCAATTGCAGAATTAGGAAAAAAAAAAGTTAAAAATTACATCCTTTTTAGCATAATATCCAATATTTTAGATGCTATCTCTTGTTTTGAAGCCAATTCTAAATGATTTATATTTTTGTCCTTATCAATTACAAAGACTTCATTAGTATCAGTGCTAAAACCTGTATTTTTGTTCATTGAACTAACATTATTTGCAACTATTAAATCCGTATTTGATTTTAGTCTACTATAGGCTTTCTCAATTAATTCTTCTTTATCTAAATTGATTTCGGCTTTAAAAGCGATAATAAATAACTTTTCAGATAATAATCTTGCCAGATTTATTAATTTTGGAGTAGAAACTAAATGTAATTGAAGTTCTTCTTTATCCGATGAAATTTTTCCATCAATTTTTTTATTCTTTGGAGTAAAATCAGCAATAGCTGCTGTAGATATTAATACATCAAATTGATTTCTTTCCATTAAATCTTTTAATGCTTCAATAAAATCTGTTGCGCCATTAACGTGAATAATATTTGCACCGATAGGTGTTTCTTCGGTTCCTGGGCCATAAATTAATGTTACTTCTCCTCCACGTTCTATAATTTCTTTAGCAAAAGCCATTCCTGTTTTACCGCTTGATGGATTTGATAAAAATCGGATATCATCAATCCATTCACGACTTGGTCCCGCTGTTATTAAGAAATTTTTTCCTTTTAAGTCTCTTTTTTTTCCGAAGAAATTTAAAATATATGAGGAAACATCTTCAACTGTTGCAATTTTTGCCTTATTTTCTTTAATTCGAGGATTGAGGAATTTAACATCCATTTTTTCTAAGGAACTAATATTTTTTTGAACATAAGGATTTTGGAACATTGAATGATGCATCGCGGGAACAATTACCAGAGGAATTTTACTTCCGAGTGCTACCATTGAAATTGCTGTCACCGGAGTATCACTAATCCCTGAGGCGATTTTTCCTATTGTATTTGCAGTTGCGGGGCAAATTAATATTAAATCTGCAGATCCCTTCTTTCCCTCTCGTTCACCTGCAAGAGTAACATGTTCTATTTTTCCTGTTATTTCAGAAATTACGGGATTTCCAGTACACCATTCCATTAAACTAGGTTGAATTAAATTCATTGCCTCTTTAGACATCACAGTAATCACCTCTGCACCATGACGGATTAACACTCTAGCTATATATGGGGAATTTATTATACTAACGCTACCCGTCAAGCAAAGACATATCGTGATACCCTTCAATCGAGAACTTTCCTGACCTTTGATATCTTTAGTTGGATGATTATTTAACCTAAATTCTTCCATTATAAAAGAAATAAATCGTATTTAAAAAAAGCTTGTCGAATATACTAACAAATACTATTAAAATAATAAAAAAAAAGGAAAACCCAGATATTTTCAAAAATTTTAAATCGGAGTTGAATTTCCAAATCCTTAAATAGATTTGTAGTTTGAAAATTTACTAGAAAAAGAAGTTCTAACTTTATGATCTAGAATTGCAATTGACGGTTTATGGTTGAAAGAAATGGCGAAAAGTAAAGAAAGTTCCTCGGATACTGGAGCAATTAAACAAGGGTCCATCGCAGAATTCATGCGCAAGAGAACTCAATTAGTCGGGTTCGATTTCGGTTTAAATAAACATACTCAATATGCCATTGAATTTCTGGATAACTCACTTGATGCTATTGAATCGTTCCAATGGAAATTGAGTAGAACTGCTTTAGATTATGAGTTTAAACTAAAGGATGATCTGTTATTAGAGAATTTCACCTATTTGGGTGGAGGAGTTTCTGAAGATGACGTTAAAAAATTCGATAGAGATCAAGTGAATTCAATTGTAGATGATGAAGGAGTAGAATTCACAGAAGATGGCTTGATTGCAGTTGAAAAGGAAGAAGAATTAGATAAAGTAATTATTGAAGGTAAAAAGGAAGAAGAGAGAAGAAAAAAGAAGGAAGATGTAGTTGAAGATGATGACGAAGCAAAGGAATTAAGAAAGCTAAGAAAAAAATCCAAAGATCTTGAACAAGAGGTTCAAGATATTATGTGGGGTTTAGATGGTTTTCTTTTCCCGGTTAAGGCTCTTGTAGAAAGAGAACCATTTGTTGTAATTCAGTTAACAGAAAGAGAAGCTAAAGAGGTATATGCTGACATAAGTAAAAAGAATCAAGAAGTTTATGAATATAACTTTGAAATATTTGATAATGGAACTGGAATGGCTCCTGATGATTTAGCAAAATTCGGAAAATATCTTGCTTCCAGTAAATCACAAAAATTGAAACAAACCAGGGGTTCTCAAGGTTTTGGTTCACCGAGTGCATTTAGTGATGCTCAAAATACCACAGGAAAACCCATAAAAGTTGTTTCGAAGAATTACAATCAATTGTATGGCATTTGCTCAGAATTTTATACTACAAGTAAAAACAATAAAGAATATGTGGTGCCTCCCACTGAAGTGGATTGCTTTTTTGAACATGGAACTTACGTGGAATTAACTTATTTAAATGTAAAATATAAACGGGGATACATCGATAAATATATCGAACAAACCGCGTTGACAAATCCTCATATCACAATAATTTATCTTGATCCTGCGGGAAATGAAAAAATATTTCCAAGAAGAGTAAGAAGTTTCCCCCGTGAACCTGTTTATGCCCTACCCCATCCTTCATCAATTAATATTGGGGATTTTCAAGATTTATTACGCTCTTCGCAAAATCTATCCGTTTATGCATTTTTGCAGGATAATTTTGTTCGAATAAGTTCTAAATTAGCACGCGAGATAATTATTCAAACCGAAGCAAGCTTAGAGAGTAATTTAGGAATATTTAATCTGGATCATGGATTTATCTCTTGGCTTAAGAGCCCCAGAATAATATATTATTTAAGATATGAAAAAAGAATTTATGGGCGTTCAAAAAAGGAAAGGGATAAATTAATTACTTATAAGTTAGAATCCGAGACTGATATCAGTAAATATTGGGAAATTATGAAACCCTTTAATAAATATATTACCTCTATATCATCTAAAAATAAAAAAATTCGCAAATTTTACAAGGACATTGCAAAAGAACCAAATAAGAAGGTAATTAAAGAATTCCAGAAAAATATATCAGAAAACCAAAAAGATATTGAAAAAGAGAAGAAACTGATAGAAAAGTTAAAAAAAGATCTTATTAAAACTGTCAAAAGTTTTTCAATAAAAAATGAAGTCAAAAATACAAAAATAACTGATAAGCTTGAGGATGGGGTAAATGAATTACAAATATCAAAAGCAAGACCATATTCTCTAACACAAAAACAAATTGAATCTCTTTTTATTGTATTTAAAGCCCAAAAGTACATGGCTCCACCAAATGATCCAGCTGTTCCAATTGGTGCGAGCACTCTAGAAACCACATTACTAAAAGAATTCAATTTAAGCCTTTCTCATAGAACTGATATCTTCGGAAATTATGAGAGAAAAATTTCAAAATTATCAAAAACTGAAGGAATTTCATTTTCTGATCGAATTTTATCAAAATTTAGAAAAGAACCCTATTTTAATTATGAATTTAATGAATCTAACCTATATTTTGAGGATGAAGCTGAAGAAGTGCAGCATTATGATGAATTCTTTCAAATTTTTGATGCTCTCCATACTCAAGAGGAAGATTTTATCTGTGGTCACACTCGACCTCCCACAAGTGGGAAAGGATTAGCATTCGTCGTTGAAGCAGCTATAGCGATAAGTCCGAAAATTTCTGTATCTAAACAAGCACAAAATGTTTTAATGCGATATGTGAATCGAACACCTAAAATGCGAGATAACTCTGATTGTGCTATATGGAAAGGTGTCCAATCAGTTAATTGGAAGAATTATAAATTAGATACATTTGATAATAAGATACCAAAGGGGAAATTAAGAATATTAGTTAATGTTTCAGGACCTTATGTTCATCTCATGTTTAAATCTCAAGCAAAAAATGCCTTGGCTGAAGATGAAGTCTTATTAAAAGAGATTAAAATGTGTTTGGAAGTTATTGCACGGAAAGTAAGACTTTTTGAAAATAGACGGATAAAACGACAAGATCGAAAGAGAAGATCTAAAACAATAGAGAAATATATTCCAATATTTGTTAATTCTCTTATAAATATTGTAACCAGGACAGATGGATATCAAAACATTAAAGCAAAAAATCTTGAATCAAGATTACTAGATCGTTTAGAAGGAAGAATCGAACAAACACCAGAAGAAATAGAAAAAGAAAGATTGCAAAAAGAAAGGGAGCAAGAAATTGAAGCTGAATTCCTAAAAGCAAAACAATTAACTGAAACTCAAGAAGTTAAAGAAGATAAAGTTAGTATTTCATCACCCTCAAGTGAGATATCAGCAAAAACTAATCAAAAATTAAGTGATCCTTCTGTAAAAAGAGATATAAGCAGAAGAAACTTGGGTTCAATGCCGAGAGATGTGAAATCAATAGATGATAGAATGAAATCTATGCCAAATAGGTCAACCCCCCAAAAAACTCTAAGTTCTTATTCAAAAAAGGATATTATATCTTCATCGAAACCCGGTATTAAAAAGATTTCAGTAAAAATTACTATTAAAAGTGGGCAAGAAACTGAAATAACTAAACCGATTGCTAAAACCCCAACAAAAACTTTTCAAGCACAGAAATTAATTAAACCAAGATCTAAAATTAGTATTATCTCAAAGAGTTTAATTCTCGAGAAATGCCCAAATGAATGGTTCAATATTAAAGATATGATTAAAACCTTAGAAATAACGGATCTTAGAGATGCAAGGTTCTTACAAATTAAATTGAAGCAATTGACAAAAGAAAAAAGCCTTCTAATTACTATAAAAAGCGGTAAAACGTTTTGGAAGAAAAATATAAAAAGATGATGATCTAAATTGGCAAAGAAATCAAGAATTAGCAGCAAATCTATCAAATCTACAGCATCTAAAAAATTAAAAAGCAATCTAACAATGGAAAATTTCACTATTTTACGAAGTATGCTAAAGAAAAATCTGCAAGAAAATATTAAACAGGAATTTGTACAACCACCTGGGACTATTCAGATTGATGATGTTCAGGTTGAAGAGGGAATCAATCGAATCAATAAATTAACTCAAGATTTATGTGATTCGATTATCAATAATGGTTCTGCTATTTTAAAAATCCCAAGTCGTTCAAATAAAAATATTATCTATGACAAAACTCTTGATTTATTATTACTGGGAAATAAACTCACTTCAAAAAATTTGTTATCGCTTATATCTGTTATTGACACAACAAGATTAATGCGCGTTTTAGAATTAGTTTATGAATTATTATCTAAAGACATTCATGCAACTAAACGTGAAATTTTCTATGGTGATGTAAACCTATTTCAAGATCAGAAAAACAGTGATGCGTCTATAGAAGATGTTTCCACATTACTTAAAACGACTCGAAATTCAACACATATTGTAGCATCGGCAAAAGGTACTGCAATTGGAAGGCTACGTATCAAAGATAAAAACGATATAATAGATTTGGAGGGTTTAGGATCGGGAGGTTGGACAATTTCTCCAATGTTGGATAATATAGAGGTATTAGAATCAGACGCAGAATTTATCTTAGTTTTAGAAAAAGATGCAGCAATGATCCGTATTTCTGAGGCTAGATGGTGGCGAAAATATCCATGTATAATTTTAACCGGTAAAGGTGCAGCAGACATGGCAACTCGAATGTTTTTAAAGAGAATCAATAAGGTACTGAATTTACCGACATTTGCATTAATGGATAGTGATCCTTATGGGCATTATATTTTTAGTGTTTATTTAAGGGGTTCAAAAAGACTTAGTTATGAATCTCCTTTCCTTGCAACTCCTAACATGCACCTTTTAGGAGTTTTATCTAAAGATCTTGCAGAATATAATATTCCTGATAATTGTCGGATTCCTATGAATAAACAAGATAATAAGCGGTTGGATGAGATGTTAAATGAAGATTTTGTTAAGAATAATCGAAGATGGTATGAAGATCTCCGACTTATGAAAAAATTGAAAGTAAAGGCTGAAATTCAAGCCTTATCTGCACATGGTTTTGAATTTCTAACTGAATCATATCTCCCCAATAAAATTGAATCAGGAGATTGGATCTAATGAAGATTTTCAAACATAAAGAACGAATCTTTCAACTCGCGGATAAAAATATGATAGAAGGATGGAATGCGGAAATGCCTCTCTTATTTATTGGGTATATACGTGAAAAAAGAATGTCAACATATCCAAAATCTGTTCAGAAAGATGTAAACGCTTATTTAGACGATATCCTAGAAAATTCGGCAATACCAATGTTATTAACAGCTATAAATAACGAGGATGTGGAAGTTCGTAAAAATGTAGCTAAAAGCATTGTTGATGTCAGCGAAAACAATCCAAGTATGCTTAAAATTGCCCTTAATCATATGGAAAAAGCAAGTAACGATAAAAATAAAGAAGTAGCAAACACTATGAAGAAAGCTTTAAAAAATTATCAAAAATGTTTAAGGAGATTAAAAACGGCAGCAAAAAGAAAGGAATTAAGTGCTTTACGGAAAAAAATGGATGAAATCGATGTTCAGTTTGCCGATGATAAAATTTCTGACAGTGATTATATCAAAGAACAAAAAAATTATCTCAAATTAAAACGTGAAATTGAACTTGCTGAAGAAGTAGATTAAAAAAATTTTATTTTTTGGATTATCTCATCATTAAAGCCGGTTTACCTGGTAGTGCATAAATTTTCTTCTTTTCTTCAGAATCCAGCTCTTTTAGAATCGTGATTTTAAAACCTATATCTGATTCCAACAAACTAATGTTTTGAACAAAAAAATCATATTCATTTTCTTGGTTTTCAAAGGGTGCTGCAAATTTATCGGGATTCTTTGATATTTTATCCAAAATATTCTTAACTAACTTTGCGTTGCGTTTCCAATCAGGATTTTGCATTGCAATTTTCATCAAATCACCGAATTTCTTTCCCTCTTTAATGTGGACTTCCATTTTGGTGATGAATTCATTCTTCCAGTTAGCAGCAATAATCAATTGGATCTCTTCAGGATTTTCAAGTTTAATTAATTTTTGAATATTTTTAACATCGTCAATAACGTTTTCATACGCTAGCCAATGTTTCTCGATAGATTCACTAATTAAAAGCTCGTCATAATTTGGCCATGATGATAAAGAAATATATCCTTTTTTGTCCATGGATTCCCATAATTCTTCGCATAAATGAGGTGTTATTGGTGCTAACATTAGCAACATGCTCTCTTTTGACTCTCGAAGAAGTTTTTTATTAGGTTTCATATCCAAATAACGTTTTATCAAGTCATTAAATCCTATAATTTCATTCAATGCATCACGAATAAGCTTGATTTGATAGTTTTCAGTGACTTTCTTAATCATACGATTTAAGCGAAATCGAATGTATTCATCAAATACTTCATCTTTATATCGAATAGAAGATGGTTGAGTTGTTATTGTGTCCCAAATTTTTAACAAGGTTTTATTATCTGAACTGCACCCTGAATCGGACCATTCTAACTCACGTTCGGGGTTTGCACCATGCATAATGAAAAATCTTGCTGTATCTGCACCATATTTCTGTATAATTGGTTCTGGAGAAAGTGTATTTCCAAGACTTTTGGACATCTTTGCTGATTTTAATATGTATTTTTGCCCACAAGTATTACAAGTCTCTTTTTCTTGATTGTATTCACCCTCCCAATTATTATCTTTATCATAAATTGCAGGAAGAAATTTTTGACAGTTCTCACAATAAGGATGAGCCATGTTAATCATTCCTTGAGTAAGTAGTGCTTTAAAAGGTTCATCAAAATCATGAAGCCCAAGGTCTCTACTCACTTTAGTGAAGAATCTTGCATATAATAAGTGCAATATTGCATGTTCTATTCCTCCAATATATTGATCAACCGGTCCCCAATACGCCACATCTTCTCGTAAAAAGGGGATTTCAGACGATTTTGGACTTGTATATCTCATGAAGTACCATGATGAATCTACGAAAGTATCCATTGTATCTGTTTCTCTTCTGGCTTTTTTACCACATTTTGGACATTTTACGTTCATGAAAGATTTGCTATGTTCTAAAGGATTTCCAGATTTTCCAAATATTGCATCATTTGGTAGTTCTATCGGTAAATCATCATAAGAAACGGGGACAATTCCGCAATCTTTGCAATAAATGATAGGAATTGGAGTTCCCCAAAATCTCTGTCGTGATATTAACCAATCTCTTATTTTATAATTAATGATTGGTCCTCCTTTCCCTAATTTTTCAAGTTTTTTTTCAATCCGTTTAATAGCTTCTCTGTTTTCAACACCTGTAAATTCTTCTGATTCGTCTAAAATAC
>JAUWOE010000020.1 GCA_030612265.1 Promethearchaeum sp. | reverse complement strand
ATATACCAGCTCTCAAGAAGAATATTTTTTTATTTTGAGGTTCCTGTGTGCTGTTTTTTAATTTTTTTACTGTATTAGTAAAAATTTGTTTGAATGAATTGCTAACTGGAATTTCCAGATAAAGTTTTTCATCCCCTACTTTGATGCTCAGAGTTGAAACTGGTATTAGCCAATAATACATTAATAGCAGTAATAAGCAAGAACAGAGCAGAACTGTAAAGAAAACATCTACCATTATTAGCGGACTGGCAATATCATTATATTTCCAACCCAAAATTGACTCGAATGCAGATAAATAAAGTAGAATCGATGTGGAAATGATATCTAAAATATCAAATTTTCTGAAATGTTGAATAATTCCAACTTTATCTACATCGCTTATTTTTTCTATATGTATCTTCTTTTTGAATATCTTAGAATAATTCAAGATTTTTGTCTTTGGATCCAATTTAATAGATATTTTATCTGCAAAATCATGATTGTATGCTTGAACAATTAGTAAAATTCCATAAGTTGCTCCAATTAATGAAAATCCAGTGCTAAATAAAATTTCAAAACTAAGACTAATAACCGAAATAACTAATAGAAATCCACCCAGAATCAAACGGAAATAATTATTCTGAGATTTAACATCGACATTTAATGATTGATGAAAACCTTCGGAAAATTTTCCATTTAGTAGAGAAGAAATTTCCTCTGGTGTTTCTGCATTCTCCTTGGAAAATTCCAAAGTTTTTAATAAAGAATCGTTGAAAATATTCCCGATTAAAAGCGGAGCTATCCATGATTTATAGATCTTTTCTGATGTGGAAAATTCAATAAATTTCTGTGGGAAAAATACCAGAAAAAACAATGCTAGAAAATTTCCTAAACCAGTTAAGACCATCATCGTTGGTAATATCTCATCCGCGGCTCGATGTTCTCCAAAAAGGGGAAATCCGAATTGTAATACTCTAATACTCATTGGAATAAGGAGAAAATACCATACTTTTTTTGGTCCTAAATGATTATTTTGATATCTTAATCCTTTGATACCAGATTGCCTTAATTCGGTAAATTGAGGGGAAATAGGGCGTTTTTCATGGAAATAATAAGATGATTCCGACCTTGATAAATCTCCTTTATATGCGGAAAAGGCTGCAAAAATAATTAACCATAATCCTATCAATAGAGGAACTAATCCAACATTATAGAAAAATGAGACACCTCCTAAGAATACAGCATTTCCTTGCCCCACATATATTCCAATAGACTCTTCATTTTGATGACCAATTAAATGCCCTAAAAGAATAAAATCTGCGATCCCAAATCCAATAAATATCAATCCAGCAATAAATCGACTCCAAGCAAATGAAAAATATTTTGTAGATTCCACAGGCTTTTCCTTGATGGATTTAGGTCTTATAAATGTTAGTCTATTTTGATAAATTTTTTCTTCAACCATATTAATTCCCTCCAAAATAGCCATAGTAAACTAAAATCCAATATGGTAAGCTAAAGGAAGCACCATGATATTGTGTAATCGTTTGTGAATTATTATATTGATTGACACCATCTTCAGTAAAAGGATTTCGGTTCCAAAGAATTTTTGTAGGACTAGACATTTCAACTGTTGCAGGTTTTAAGTATCTAGTCTTAAATATTCCATCCATTAAACCATAAGTCGCCCATTGGTACATTTTTCCAATTGGATTTGTATCTACGAAATTTTTCCATTTAGCAATATTCGGATCTATTTCTAACCATTCTGCACCCTTTTCTTCCCTTGAAATTGTTCTATTTAATCCTCCGAATGTTGTGTCATAAGGACATAAATCAAATTCTACAAAACGCCAGAGTTGGTCTTTTACATCCCAAGCAATTTTATTAAGATTATAGTTTGGTTCAATATTAGAACTGCGCATCTCACACATAGCGAGATAAACTGCGTTAAAAAATGCATTACGATGCCCTTTATATGCCGGATGTGTTGATTCTTCATAATTATTAACGTAAATATCAATGATCTCTTGATTATCTTCCACCATCATTAACCCAAAAATAACACAAAGCTCGAAATAATTCGAATAATAATTATCGATTAAGTCTGAATCTCCGATGCTAGGATATTTGGTAATATACTTTTCTGTAATTAAATAATAATTATAGAGTTGTTTATAACGCTCATTTTCAGGGTAAGCTATAATTGCCATTCTCATAACCAATAATTTCCATTGCCCTTGAGTGGGCCATTGAAAATGCACTCCTGCAGGCTTTCCGTCCCCTGAAATTTCTTGAAAATATGATTTTAACATCCCTTCTGTAAATTGCCCAATTATTAGTTTGGTGATGTTTTGGATATAAGGATCATCAACCAAGGTCAAACAAGCAGCCATGGCCATAAAATAACCCGCTAATTCATCTTTACTTGTATAAAGTCTACATCTCCATTGAGAATATTTTCCAGTTCCGTTAAAATGCCTGAAATATTCATCAAATAACCATGTATAATTACCATCATTTCTCTTCTCAGGGGGAGCATAGAAACGCGCAATAGCCGTTCCAGGGAAATCGGGACCTAGTCCACCATTGGGAACTTCAATTAGCATTTGTAATCCTGTGAGCATTTTCTTAACTAAACGTAAAGCATCATCTTTTTCAGATCCATCGGGAAGAGAGGCGTATCGTAAACATGTAGCGGTTAATGCTTCAGAAGTATGTAATGCCCCATTATCATCTGAATGGTATAGAATCGGTTTTCCTGTTGTAGTATTAAATGTCACAACCTGTGAGAGATTAATAGGGATATGATATTCCTCTTGCAAATACTCAAATTCATTGGCAATAGAACGTAATGTGGTTTCATTTATATCCTCTAAAGGATAAAATTCATCAGTATTTGGCTCGGATTCATAGATAAAAGCGGTTAATTCTCCTACCATATAGAAATAAAAACCAAAATAACCCGCAATTAAAATTATCGGAATTAATACCAAGCCAGTGATAAGAGTTGAATTTCTTTTGATGTGTTTCTTTTTTTGTATTCTCATTGAATTAATTCACAGCAATTTATTTTATATAGATCTTTGCTGTGTGAATTTAAAATGTTTTATTTAATTACATTTAAGATCATTTCAGGAAAAATTTCGATTGATTATACGTGCTTCCTTTTTTTTTTAATATTTTCCCATCAATAAATTCATTCAATATTATTCTTAGTAGAACTTAGTGGAACTACTGATGTTAAAAAAGAACCCATAGATAGTAACAGCACCCCAAATGGTTTTATTAAATCAGAAATATAGGGTAAAAACCGGATAAAATAATAATATATAGGATCGTAGTAATCGAAGATAATATAGTCATTGAATCTTAGAAATTGTAATAACTGGTATGTAAATTGAATTCCGGGAGAAATTATAAATAGAACTATTATACCCAATATCAAGTAAATGCTAAAAATTCCAAAAGATGGGTTTTTTTTCAAAAATATAATGAGCAGAACAATACTGGTTAAGCCAATGAACAATGGGTTAATTGCCAAAATTAAATATTCTATAAGATAAATAATATAATATGTCATCTGGTAAGCATAATATGACTTGATACCCGAAAAAGGATAAAAATTGAGAATTAAAAATGATGCTACAAAAATAATCGACATAAATAGATAAAATAGAGTAGATGTTATAGGGTAAATAAATTTGGTTTTTTTACTGAAAAGTTTTAACTCTATCCCGAAAAATAATACGATATAACCCAACAGACTTACAGGAACACTAATAGCGTATAAAATAATAAGAATTATTTCAATAAAAGAATTATATGGGATATCCATTAAAGTAATATAATTTGGTAATTTTAAAATAAAATCAGATAAAGTCTGCATTAGAAGAAAAATTAAGAAAAACCAGGAAAAGCTTTTTGTACATCCCTCTTTTGAATTTTTGGATAAAATCAAAAATAAATACAATGTAAAAAGAAATAAATAAAATAATAAGGGTAAAAATATATGAACTAAAACGATCACTTCCATCAAATCAATCATATTTACCATCTTTTTGCAAAATGAACTCAATTAATAATATCATCAATAATGTTTTAGTTTTTTTAACTTTTAGTATAAAAAAAAAAAAAGATATTTCTTAATTAATCGATGTTAAATAAAATGTGATAGTTAGAATGGAAAATACAACTGATATTAATAACCGGAAGATTATTTTTCTTCTTAGATTTTGAATTTTTAATGGATATTGCTTATTATCTTGAAATCTAAAGAAGAAGTTTTCATAATCAGTAGAAAATTTAAGAAATCTTTGCGGTTTCAAATACACCTTCCATAATAGATAGAAAATCATTCCTGAAAAAATGATATGGATCAAAATTATATAATAAAATCCAGAAAAAGTTGGAGGAGTTAATATAATTATAGAAAGAAGATTAAGTACCATTAATGCAGGCAAAATTGCAATGATAATATAATCGTAAACATCACCTTGGTTAAGGTTTGAAATTATATTGATATAATTTCCTTCATTTTTCGAAAAATACGAAATATCTCTAAAAAAAGCAAATGATCTTTTATCCAATAAATCTTTTTTTTCCTCAATATTCGAATTTGATGATGTAGATTCAATCGAAAGAAAATCCTTCTTAATTCCTTTTGTGATCAGCAGTATTCCTGATAAAAATAATGGTAATCTCAAAATACCTCCAGCATAAAAATTAAATACTCTACTGAGTATAGCAATAATAATAAAAAATAGCCCAATAATTAAACGTGTCTCAAATAATTTTCTGATCTTGAATTTTGCCTGTTTCTGAACAAAGTGCTTGGGATTTTCGTTTTCTATATTAAAATATCCCATAAGTTTTGCTATATCGGATTGTTTTTCTCCCTTTTTTTTTATCGAAATGAATTTAATAATATACCTCTTCTCATTGTTATGAATTTCTAAGTAGGATATTGGAGAAAAAATCAGTATCATTAACACAATTAAATTAACAGCCACTTGCAACATGAAATACCAACCTGTAATTAATCCAAGATTGAAAGCCATAGGATTCAAAAGATATGCAAAAGCATCAATCCCAATATACCAAATATGAATTCCTAAAGGAAATATCCATAAAAATCGGACTCCAGTTTTTGTGTTAGAGATAAAAACCGCAGTAATCTTATCTTTAGGGATTTCCGTGTAATTCTTCATAAAAAAGCGTTTTTCACAAATAACATAACTTTCTTGTGTTTCTTGGAATATTATGTGTTTTTGCGAAGATATTGCATAGAGCATAAGCCCAACTGCATAAAACGTAGGAAAAAAACTTGTTGCATAAAAAAGAGAAGGTCCACCTAAATATATCCAATTTCCCTTTTCATTTTCAAAGCTAAAATCTGCCCCCCACTCAATGTACTGTATTATTGCAACAATAATTAATAAAATGGAACAAACTAATTGAAACCAAGCAAAATTTGATATTTTTACTTCTTTTTCAGATTTATACTCATAATCATCAAGTTCTTTCTTAATCTTAAATGATGGTGTGTTTTCAAAGAGATTTGACTTAGGAGTTATGCCTTTTATCAATACTACAATGCCAATAATGAACATAATTATCCATAATAAGAAGGTAAGATTTACATCCACCCACCCTGCTTCAATTTCGATGTTGATCACAATAAGTGGAGGATTAATTTTTGCCCCAAGTAAAATTATACTTATAATTACAAGAATTAATCCAATTCCAAGAGATATATATTGGTCTTGTTTAGTTTTTTCCACTAAATCCCCTCCCTTATTCCTTCTGGTTTTATAGAACCAAAAGCTCTGGCCATCCAATAAACGCAAGTAAAACTAAAACCAGGAAGCTCGTATGTTGGATCAATTCTCTGTTCTCTTGGTGAAAATGGATTGCATTCCCAAATAAAAATATCACCATTCATATATTCACAAGTAAGAGGTTTTTGAAAGAATATTTTGTCTTCTTTCGCTTCACTAAAAATAGGACGATATATTGAACCATAAGGAGTGTTTTGAAAGAAATCAAAGAGTTTTTTAACATTATCAACGGGAACATAATCATCAGGAATTTCAGCATGACCATTATATCTATCTGGCATATGCCATAAATCATAACGCATAAGCTGATCTTCTATATCTCGCTCAAGTATAGTATTTTCATTAGCTTTATAATTAAGAGTAAGGTAAATTGAGTTATAGAAAGCGTTTCGATGATTTTTTGTGAATTTCCACATATTATCTTGATATCTTTTTAAATAGAGGGTATGTAAATCTGGATCCTCTTCCAATAAAATTAAGGCAAATTGTACATGAGTTCCAAAGGCAAATGCATAATAATTTGATACTGATTCTTGCGCCCCACCTTCTTTTGACCAAAATGCATAAAACTCATCTACTGCATAGCGGTAATAATATTGTTCATATTTTTTTGGTATCGCTAACGCCGCCATTTTCAATAACAAACACACCCATGAACCACTCATAAATGCTCTTGATTTTTGATCAACCCCAGTAGGCCCACCGTGCCAATCTATCCCCAAGAAGTTAGTGTTAATCATATAATTTGCGAGTTGATCAATCATTAGTGTTACTAAATCTTGCACATCGACTTCTTTTACGTACTTTAAAATTAATGCTAACCCCGAATAAACACCACTATATTCATCCAAAGAAGTATAACACCGCCAACGCCAATCAGAATAGATTCCTGTTCCATTATGATGCTGATCATTCTCATCAAAATACCATTGGGCAATGTCCTTATTTTCTGGATTAGCCCATCCTCGAGCCAGTATACCACTAAAATTTGGACCAATGCCCCCATTTGGAACTGCCAACATCATTGACATTCCATGTAACAATTTCCTAACAACGCGTAAAGCATCTTCTTTCAAAGTGGCATTATTCTCATTTATCGCTGCTAAATATTTAAAAACATATCCAGTAACAGCGAGACCAGTCCATTGTCCTCCATTATCAGAATATGCATATCGAGAGATATTTGTACAATTTCCATCTGTAAAGATTGTTGACGTGGAGAAATTGAGAGGAATGTGATAATTTTCGTATCTTTCGTCAAAATAATCCGCCATTTCTGCAAATCGTGAATAATTTGCAGTTATAAAAGTGCTTGGATCTGGCTCAGATAGATATGTAAACTCCACCATTTGATCAAACATTTGAAGAGTATTAGATACATAAATTCCAATAAAAGTAATAGGAGATAAACTTAGAAGTATGATTAAAATTGATTTTAATTTGTAAAGCTTGTGTTCACGAATTATCATAATAATGTATTTTTATTAGTTTTTGATTTATTTAATTATAGTGTCAAATAATCTTGGAAAAAAACAACATCTCAAACCTTATTTTAGAATTCTTGGTCAAATTGTAATGTCTTTTATATTTATCACAGTTATTATTGTTGAATTTGTTATATTTTTGGGACTATCCGAGGAAAATTTCTTACCAGGAGTTAGATTCGATTTTTTTGGAATTGAATTGGCGATAATACCAATTTTGATCATCGTATGTTTATTCTTAACAAGCATTTCAACCTTTGGATTATTTTTTTCACTAAAAACTATTATTCAAGGTATAAAAAAGAGAGAATTAAAAAGATATAAAGCTCCAATAATCGCACTTTTTCTAATATTTGGTACATCTTTTATCAGTTTACAGTATTACTACCCTGTTTGGCCTGGAGATCTGGGCGTACCTCCGAAATTTGGACCTTATATTGGATATTATGGAGAGAATGGTATGATTATTTCTTGGGATTGTAATCATGAAGAAACATTCACACTTCTTTGGGGTACTGATACTGATGATTTATCAAATGAAAAAATATCATACATTCAGAATTGGAACGATAATGATAAAATTTTCCACCACACAGTTATTCTAGAATTGTTGAATCACGGATATGATTATTATTATAGCATTCCTCAATTTTCTAAAGAAATATATAGTTTTAAAACAGCGCCATCTATTGATTCTGGTGAACAAGTTGTATTTACAATAGTTGGAGACACGCAAGCTGGTTATAGTATCCCAAAAAAAAATATCGAATTAATGTTATCAGATCCAGATGGCTTAGATTTTACATGTATTGCAGGAGATCTCGTAAATAGAGTAGATAAAATTAATGAATGGGCACTACTTTTTAATAGAAATACATATGGGAGAATCGCGAGTTCCATTCCATGGATGAATGCACCTGGAAATCATGAATTATCCTGTGAATATGATGATTGCGGATTTCGCGAAAATTATAAACTTTTCTTTCAATATGAATATCCTGGAAACAAGGTAGTCCTTGATGATACTCCGGATTATGGTCTTTATTATTCATATAATTACTCAAATGTTCATATGGTTGCTCTAGATAACTTTCAAAATGAAACATTTACAAGATCTCAGGGAAAACATACAGGGTCTTATTTTACTGGAGCCCAATTAGAATGGCTTGAGAAAGATCTTTCAAGAAATAGTGATATGTGGAAATTTGTATATTTTCATGTACCTATGTATTCTATGGGAGATTATGCATCAAATATCGATATTATTGACCAACTTGAACCTATTTTTGACAAATACCAAGTGGATGCTGTGTTTTATGGGCACGACCATCATTTTGAATCATTCTTGGTTAACAATACTTATCACTTTGTGGTCGGAGGAGGTGGCACCTCGGTTGATCCCATGATGGATATTGAAGATTACGGTGACAGAGCATGGAATGAGTTTCAGTTAAATATAAGCGAAACAGATGGTCAATTTGATTCAGTTTATGGGAGTGAATACCAGCTATTTGGAGAATTAAGCAATCATTATCTGAAAGTCAAAGTTCAAGGAAATACAACAACATTCACAGCCATTCGTTCTTCTGATGGGAGCACAATTGTTGAATATGTTTTAGAGCGGTAAAAAAGTGTCAGATGATATCTTACACCCTTTAGGAGGAAGAATTTATCTTCTTTGTGTAAAAAAAAATTCCCCCAGTGCAGTCTTTTTACTTTAAAGAAATAAAATCAAATTTTAATTCTCGATCTTGCTTCTTTTGTTCATTGAATAGAAAAACGGAATATGCTATTTGAATCTTCAATCCTATCTTAAAATTTATGCAAATCTGGTTTACCGCTCAATTGAAAAGAATTGAGAAGTAAATTTTTGATATTTATACCATCTTCTTTGTTCACAAGACAATTATAGCGGAAAGAATACGATAAAATCTCCTTAGAACGAAATTGATTTTCATTGAATTTCTTGAGAAAATTCTTAATTTTATATTGTGCCAAATAACTGTTCCCTTTGAAAATATAACAAATCAAAAAAGGCGGAGCTCTGGCTATTGTTAAAAAATGATCTCCAATTTTCGCACGATCAAAGGATTCTGAGAAAAGTTGCGTACAAAACGAATCCATGGCTGATAAAAACCCACTCAGCAACTGCTCTTGGATTTTTAATGAATGTGAGAAGGAATATTTATAAAATGCTGTACCCGTTTCATTCATAATTACAAATAATAAGGGTTGCTCTTCTTTGACTTCACTTTCTGTATGGTCTTTCTCTAGGTTCATATTCGATATTTGTTCATGAATTCCGGAATATTGAATCCGTTCCGATAATCCCGCGTTAGAATTTTTCATTTCCAATAATTTAGATTCTTCTTTTAATAATTTATCATGTATGTTGGACACATGAATCGCCAGTTTCGTGAGACCATTCTTTTCCGCGATTTCTTGGGCTTTAATCAAGAATTTCCGACTTTCGATCAAATCAAGGGTGACTAATGCTAATTTTGCACGTAATAATTGCAGTTCCCCAAATAAAGAATGTGATTTAGATTTTTCTGCGATTTTTTGTAATTGCATTATCAATTCATCAATTTCGGCAAATATTTCTTCTTCATTCGAACTTTTAAGATCTGCAATTAAGAGATCACATAAATTTATAATTGCATGAATCATATAATCATATTCATAATTTTCTTCTTGAACTAAGTCAAGGAGTAAAGTTTGGGCTTTATATCGATCGCGGGTCCGATGACTTGCTTTCAACACAATGGCTTGCGCAATTTTATATCCAAAAATCACGGTTTTCGAATTTTCAATGCCCACAATTTTTTTAAATTGACTAAGATAGTATTGAGCTTGCTCAATTTTCTTCTGTTCTAGTAGGGTTCGAATAATATCAAAATAAAAGTGCGACATTTTATATTTATTTCCATGTTTTTCCCCAATGTTTATTGCTTGTAATAAATATTGTTCAGATTGCTCTAAATCCCCCAATTGGCGGTATATATTTCCAATATTATCTAGGATTATACTTTTAGGAGAAATATTTTCTGTTTCACTTATAATTTGAGTACATTTTTTCAAATAACGTAAAGCTTCTTGAAAATTCCCCATTCGCTCATAAAACAACCCAATATTGTTGTAGATTGAAATTAAACTTTCAATTTCATTAACTTCTTGACAAATAGGCAGCGCTTCAAATAAACATTTTAATCCTACATCAATTTGTCCTTGTCCATCAGATATTGCTGATTTCGAAATCAAGACTCTTGCTGTTTCTATTTTATTACCAAATTTCTTTTGTTTTTGTAAGAGCTCATCCACAAGAAGTATCGCATTTTCATAGTTCCCGTCCTGCAATAAAAAGTCAATGTAATACACTCCTAGCATTGCTTCTCGTTTTGTAAGTTCTTTCTGTGTAATATCTGGCAATGTAGCTATTAATTGGTGACCAAGATTAATATATTCTAAGGATTTTTCCAATTTACCCAATCGAGAAAACGACTCAGAACATTCAATCACAAAATCTAAGGAAATAAGGGGGAAATCTTCTATTTGGCATTCTTGATAATATTTCAAAGAAAGTACTAATGCATCATGGTAATTTGTTGATAAATTCAGTATTCTACTTTGTTCGAGTTTTATCAGAAAGAAATTTTGCTTAGTCAGCTCCAGATTATTCTCTATTTCTTGAATCATTTGCGTAGCCTCCTCATATTTACAGAGATTTGTCAAATTTTTGATTTCTTCATATTTTTCCGCAAAGTCGAACAGCAACATCCCTCCTATTTTTCTCTACTAAACACATGCAAAACAACTAAATATAGTTATTTAAAAGTTTTTATTTTATTTTTTTCCAAAGTGTTTGCATTTTTTCCGTAAGCCTCCAGAAAGCTAAATGTCTCGATGAAGATTATTAAATTTAAATGGAGTCAAGATCTTCAACGGGCACAACATTCAAGTGTAAAAGTCCAAATGAAAAAGAAGAAAAAGAAAAAATAGAATCTATCTTGTGATCCTTGATTATCTGCTCCTATGGTGCAGATGACAACTGATTGATGGGATTTAATTCTTAACTACCTCCATCTCATCTCAATTCCTCCAACTCCGCCATCTCTCTCAATAACAACACCGAAAGATGCGGGCTTGCCCACTTAATGAAGGAGGAACCCTCCTCCAATGGTCGTTATGGTGCGACGCAATGTGGAAAAGTTCACTATGGGTTAGTGAACACCGTCTATCGAATAGATGCTGTGAGGAATTCTCACGGGACTCCGTCAGAATCCGCCACGATATATACATACTATTTTTTCTTATTATTTTGCTTCTTCATGGCATTTTGTACAAATGTGAAGAGTTTCTTTGCTTCAGGTTCGTTTTCAAAGTGTTCTCTAACAGGTGCTAATAGTTTATCAAGATATTCGATAACGGTCATCTTTAAATCAACGGGAGAGAGACTGCCATTTTCGTATGCGGCCTCCAATTCACTGTAAGATGAGTATGATACATTACCACCATACTTTTCGGGTCTTTTTACATCAAATTTATCGAATTTCTCAAAAATGATATAATTACAATATTCCAGAACAGGATTTTCATCTATCACACCACTTGGGCACCAGGCTTTATTTATTTTCCGTTTTATATCTGCTTTAGTATCAAGCATAAAAATAGCTGAATCGGGATTACTTTTACTCATTTTTCGAGCGATTTTTTTATCTACTTCACCCAGATCTGTTTCGGGAGGTTTTCCTAAACCCATTAGCATATGGTGATGGATAGACATTGGTTTTTTAAATCCTAAAGGCCGCGCGACTTCACGGGCTAACATATTAACCTTTCTCTGATCGAGACCTAATTGACAGATATCAGTTTTTAAAACAAAAATATCAGCGCATTGCATCAAAGGGTATAATATTTGTGATGATTGTTGAACTTCATCAGTATTTCTCCCCATAATTTGCCCGCAGCGCAATATTCTGTTAAGAGTTGTCATCATTGATATTTTTAAAACTAATTGCCAATAATCTGGGTCTTTTACTAATTCTGAAGCATAAATGAATTCAATGTTCTTAAGATCCATTCCACATGCTTTCCAGACTTCAACAAAATAATCACCAACTTTTTTAATAACCTTAAGATCTCCACCGAATTTTTGATTAGCAGCAGCGTGCCAATCAGCCACATACATCACAAATTTAACTCCAGATCTTGTCATTTTATTTATGTTTATTGCGCGCATTAATCCTTGAGCAATGTGAATGCGACCCGAAGGTTCAAATCCATCGTAAGCAATAATTTCTCCTGATTTATTTTCGAGCAGCCATTTTAGTTGCCCTTCATCTTCGATAACCTCGCCACCTTTTGCTACAGATTTGATTAGATCTATTTTTTCTCGCAGAGATAATACTGCTTTTTTAACCATAAAAAAAAAAGTAATGCAAAATAAATTAATTTTTTCATAAATCTTTTTGGTAGAAAATTATTGTACCGGTTATAATACAGACAACTATAGGTACGGAGTTGAATAGTGCAATTTTCCAAAGGTCTACACCCCAAGTATCTAAAAGAATTGGCCCTAAGTTTAAAATCAAACTAACGGGTGAATAGAAAGACACCCATGGCCCGACAAGAAACATAAAAATTAAGAAAAACCATAAAATTAAACTGGCGATGATACTGAAGAGAGGTTTTGGAAAAATTGTAGAAAATAAAACTCCAAATGAAGTAAACATGGTTAAAACTAATGCAACCAATCCCAGAACACTCATGAATTGGCCGTAATCAAATATAATTGGAACAAGATTTAACATTTCAAAAATACCGATAATTATCCCCATTGAAAAAGCATAGATTATAAATACTATTAGATTCTGTGAAAGAAATTTCGATAAAACGTATTGCCATCGATTTACAGACTTGCTTAAAAGTGAATCAGCAAGACCTCCGATTTCTCCGGAAATACATGAATCTGCAGGAATTGATGCCACCATTGTGCCAAGAAATATAAAAATAGTAAGTACTGAGTTAGTAGTGAGTACAATATCTGCTGTATTTAATATATTAGATAAAACAATGAAAAAAAGAGCTAACATCCATAATTTTTGGATTGCTTGCTTAAAATTTCGTTTTATCTCATACCAAGTAAGTGTAATAAATATTAAATTCTGGGATTTTGCTTTAATGTACCCAAATATATTTTTAAAGGTTATTTGTAATTCCGCGAAGAAATCCATTAGATTTTTCATCCTCCAGTAATTTTAAAAAAGCGGTCTCTAAATTTTCTGATCCAGATTTAAATGATATTAGTTCAGTCGGATCATTTTTGAACACACCAAAGATCTGTGGCAATGTATTAGCATAATTTTCTTTTGAATCGATACCTACTTGAATAAAGTGTCTTTCGAAATCGACAGCAATAACATTCGGAATCATTTTCAATTTTTGAACAATTGAATCGGATTTCCCATCAATTTGGAGTTCTACAGTATTAGAACGTATCAATCTTTTTACTTCTGTTATTGTTCCATTAAAAATTAGCTTACCTTCATTGATAATTCCAACATGAGTGCAAATGCGATCAATATCTCCCAAAATATGCGATGATAAAAAAACAGTTTTCCCTCTGTTATTTCCAAGTTCAGTAATAAGATTCACTGTGGAAACCCTCCCGATAGGATCTAAGCCCAAAGTAGGTTCATCTAATATGAGTAATTTAGGATCATTTATCAAACATGCAGCAATACCGACTCGTGTGATTTCTCCTGTAGAAAATTTCTTTATTTCTGAAGATGAAAGCGAAAGTAGTTCAATACTCCTGATTAACTCAGTAATCCGAGGAATTCGAATTTGCTTTGGGATTCCGAATATTTTTCCCACAAAATCTAAATAGGTAATTGGGGACATTTTTTCAGGAAATTTTGGATTTGTGGGCAAATATCCTATCTGGCGGCGAAGTTTTGCTGAATCTTTCTTCATTTTTTCGCCTAAAACTTGAATTTTTCCTGCCGATGGTTGAATTAATCCCAAAATCATTTTAATTGTTGTAGTTTTTCCAGCCCCATTTGGTCCCATAAACCCGTAAATCGTATTTTTAGGAACATCCAAATAAAGATCGTTAACAGCGATTTTTTTCCGACTAAAAATTTTTGTTAATGCTTCTGTGTGAATTATGGAATCGATTTTACCCACCCTATACTTCAAATATCTTATCTCTAAATTAAAAAGGGTTTGGGTTAAAAAGAATAAAAAAATAAATAGATGAAAGAAAAATTAATCTTTCTTTTTATCTAAGATGGCAGCATGAGCCGCGGCAACTCTGGCAACTGGAACCCTAAATGGTGACCAGCTGACATAATCTAACCCCACATCATGTAGAAATTGGATTGAATGAGGGTCGCCACCAACCTCTCCACAAATACCTATGTGAAGGTCTGGTTTGACTTTACGTCCATCAACTACAGTCATTTCTATTAACTTTCCAACACCATCAATATCGATATGCTCAAAAGGATTGTCTTTCATGATTGGTGGATAAATTTCATCAATATATTTTGTTAAAAACTTAGCTTCAACATCATCTCTTGAAAAACCGAAAGTCATCTGAGTAAGATCATTAGTTCCAAATGAGAAGAATTCTGCTTCTTTGGCAATAGCACCAGCAGTTAATGCCGCTCTAGGTATTTCTATCATAGTTCCCCATAGGATAGGATTTTTCGGAGTTAAATTTGCATTTTCTAAAATTTCTTTAGCTAAAGGTTTTAAAAGATCTGCTAATCGGATAAATTCATTTACGTGAGAAACTAAAGGCAACATTATTTCTAAATGAACATCCACTCCTGCCTTTTGAGATTCGATCAATGCCTCAATTAAAGCTTTCACTTGCATTTTGTAAATCTCTGGATGAGTATTTCCCAATCGGACACCACGATGACCCAACATAGCGTTTTCTTCTTTTAGATCTTCGTATTTCTTTAACATGAATTCTAATTCTTTAAATCGTTTACCGGTATCACCCTTAACTCTCAATTCTGTAAACTCAATTAACATGGTTTTGTAATCCGGTAAAAACTCGTGCAAAGGTGGATCCAACAATCGAACTGTTACTGGTTTTCCATCCATAACCTTAAAAATATCAATGAAATCTTGTCTTTGAAGAGGTAATAATTTATCAAGGGCTTTTTCACGTTCCTCCAGATTTTCAGCAACAATCATATCAACAACTTTCGGTAATCTTTCTTTTTCATTGAACATTCTTTCAGTCCTACATAACCCAATTCCTTCAGCCCCATTTTCGATTGCATCCAACGCCATTTGAGGAGTATCGGCATTAGTTCTTATACCTAGTTTGCGATATTTATCACACATAACTAAATACCTACTAAATTCTCCAGTAATCTCAGGATCAACGACTTCAACTTCACCGATATAAACATTTCCAGTTATACCATCAATTGAAATGATATCTCCTTCTTTGAATTTTACTTCACCACCAACAGATGCAATACCCTTTTCTTCATCAATTTCAAGTTCACCTGCACCTACAATAGCTGGTAATCCAATTCCGCGTGCAACAACAGCAGCATGACAAGTTTTTCCTCCACGAGAAGTTAAAATTCCAATTGAAGCAATCATTCCTGGAAAATCTTCGGGCTTTGTTTCTTTCCTAACAAGAATAATTCTTTGATTTGCTCTTTTTGCTTCAATAGCTCGATGACAATTAAAAATAGCTTTTCCAGTTACAGCACCGGGTGAAGCGTTGAAACCTCTAACAATAGGTATCTTCTTTTCATTTGGAGATATTCTTTTATGTAATAGTTCTTCAATTTTCCCAGGAGCTACTCGTAAAATAGCTGTCTCTTCATCAATGATTTTATCATCGAGCATATCTATAGCAATTTTGACTGCTGCACCTGCTGTTCTTTTTCCGGTTCGAGTTTGAAGGAAAAATAAATTACCGTCTTCTACTGTGATCTCACAATCTTGCATATCTTTATAGTGATTTTCTAATAAATTGGCTAGTTCAAAAATTTGTTTAACAATATCGGGTTGTTCTTCCTTTAGTTCATCCATACTTATTGGAGTTCGAACTCCAGCAACTACATCTTCACCTTGAGCATTAATTAAGTATTCACCCATAACTTTATGTTCTCCATCCATAGGAGATCTTGTAAATAAAACACCAGTTCCAGATTTATCGTTGAGATTTCCAAATACCATTCGCATTACATTTACCGCGGTACCATAATTTGGAATTTTATTCATCTTTCGATAAGCTACTGCGCGTTCACTATTCCATGAATTAAAAACTGCATTAATTGAAGCATATAATTGAACCCAAGGATCTTCAGGAAAATCTTTATCGAGCAATTCATGATATTTTTTAATATAAAGTTCGCCTAGTTCCTTCATTTCATCAGCATTTAACTCAATATCTAATTTTTTACCTCTAGATTCTTTAAATTCATCCATAATTTCATCATAAGGTTCGCGACCAGTTTCCTTTACAATATCAGAGAAAGACATTATAAACCTTCTCCATGAATCCCATGCAAATCTTGCGTTTTTCTTTGCCATTTTCTCTGCAATTACTTTGGACATACCCAAATTTAGAACTGTATCCATCATTCCAGGCATTGAAACGGGAGCACCACTTCGAATAGATAATAATAGAGGCTTTTCAACATCACCAAAAATATATCCACTTTTCTTTTCCAATTTAGTAATACTCTCATTAATCTGATCCTTTAAATTATAGGGCCATTTACTGCTTTCGGCATAAAAAAGACAATATTTACACGGAATTGTGAACCCATATGGAATCGGAAGTCCTAACAGAGTCATGTTAGCCAATCCAGCACCTTTTCCACCAAAATAGGCTTTTAGCTCTTCAGTTGAACTAAATTTGCTCGGATCGACCTCGTCGAACATATAAACAATTTTTTCAGCCATTAACATCAACTTTTATTATTAAACATTTTATTTTACTAATGTCACTCAAAAATGAAAGAAAAGATTAAAATTTTTCTCCAATCTGCTTTCATTTAATAAATATTTTTGGATTTTAGAAATCGATCCCGAATATTGAATCTTTGAATTGATTTTTTCGTTTTTTATAAATATAAATGAAAGGAATGTTTATGCTTCCGAGAAAAATTTGCAAAATAACAATAGCAGGAGATGGAGGATCCGGCAAATCAACAATGATTGCAACAAAAAACACCGAAAACTTCAAAATGACCGCCGGGATTACTATTGGGGTAGATTTCGCTTGCTTTCCAATGAAAATCGATAATAAATCATTTACCTTTTTAGTTTTTGATTTGGGTGGACAAAAAAGGTTCCAGTTTATGCATGATTCGTATATAATCGGTTCAAAGGGCGCTATAATTCTTTACGATCTTTCCAGACCTTCTACATTTAAGAGTATACCAAAATGGATTTCATTAATGGAAAGCGAAGATCCTTCAATGCCTATAATTATTGCTGGATCCAAGAAAGATCTCGTCCAACCTGAGGACTTGAGTCATTACTTAAATGAATGGGAGGATATGAAGAGAAAAATTCCTAGATTTAAGAAGATTATTGATCATGTTTTTATATCTTCGAAAGATTATCAGAGCGTGGAGCAACTTTTTACTTATCTAGGGCGCGCAGTAATCCCAGATTCAAGACAAATTAGCTTACCTACAATTTCAGCTATTTAAAATTAATTTATATAATCAACGATGTTTTTTTTTATTCAATTCAACTACATCTTACAGTATTATTGTGCCATTATCTTAAATTTTTGATAAAATTCTTCTTTTCATTTTTATGTTTAAAATTATTAATGCGATAATTATATAAACATTCTTCTAATATTTGAAAATCAACCACCACATCATCTTGAGCTTTATTATTATAATTCGTTTCAATCTGATGATATTCAGAAAAATGAAATGAAACTATAAAAACTAATAAAAAGATGATAGGAAGAATCAAAATGAAAAGAAATTTCTTTGCAGGAAATAATTTATTTAGTGAGTGTATTTGATTTTACCTATATCTTATTTAAATTCTTCTTTTTCTAGCTTTTAATTCCTTTGAGAATTTTTTGATTTCTTTATTCTTTTGCTTCTTTTTCCATATTATAATAAAAATTACTGTAATCCCAAGACCAAAACATACTAAAAATATTCCTAAACTATTATTATTCGTTTCTTTGTGGAAGGATATAGGAAGATCTGTATCGATAAGATGATATTTACCATATAATGAAACATAATTAATCTCCGAACAACTCATCTCCAAAAAAATTTCCATATTTTTAAGAAGATTTCTGCCTTCTATAAAAATTAGTGACTTTTGATCATAACGTTGAAGTGCCATATTAGTTTGTGGAATCATTCCACCTATTAACCAACCTTCTGGATATGCAACTGCAATTCTATAATAATCAATTTTAGTCTCTGGATTTTCATTGTAATAACTTAATCGCCAAGAACCTGGTGAGTCAATATTTGTTTCATCAATATATGCAAGTTTTATTCCCGTTCTATTAATTGTAGATATGGGAATACTTTCTCCATTGAAAACACTTTGAGGAAGGATAAAAGGCATATAAATTTTTTGATCGGGATTTAATTCTTGATAATAGTAGGAATTTTCGATATCATAAATAAGATCTCCTAAGAATTCTATGCCATAAACACAAAATTCTATCGAACATTCATAAAGAGAATTACTTTTTTTACTATAATTTAGATATAAGTGGAATTGATCTTTCCATTCTTGAATCTCTCCCTTGTTAATTAAAAGGTTTGTATAATCTCTAACTTCAAAATAAGAATAATTAAGATAATTTTCTGTTGAGTTAATTTTGATTCCTGTATCTTTATAAGCATAATTAATGTAAAAATTATCTAGATCAGATATATTTGTATTGTCAGAACTTTCTGCACAGATTGGATTAAAAGAAATAATTATAAATTGACCTAAGAATAATAGTAAAAAAAATTTTCTTATTTTCATTTTTTATCATTTTCCATTATTTTTTTAATTTTTGTTTTAGTTTTATTGTGCTACTATCTTAAATTTATGAAAAAACCTTTCTTTTCATTGTTATGTTTAAAATTATTAATGAAAAGAAAGAAATATAATAAAATACAGGTATTTTAGGGATACAAATGCTGAAATCTTGATAATTTAGAAATTTAATCGATATTAGATTAAAAAGAATAATATCAAAAATAAGAGAGTATAAAAATAAATTTATCAGAATAAAAGTTGAAAAGAAACCTTCTATTTTTTGTTTTAATCCATTAATTTGCTTCTTTTCCATGCCCATTAAATGTAAGGTCTTTGATGTATCACTAACAAATTCCTTTCGATTAAATATATCATCATTTAAGCATTTTTGAACATATAAAACAATAGATAGGAATAATAAAGGATAAGCAAAAATTAAAAATGATTCACTTGGTAATACATTAGATTGAATATTTTTTTCTTGATAATCTCTTAAAACTATTGAATTTTGCTGTAAAAATAGGAGTAAATCATCTGGTTTAGTAAATGGATTGGAGTCGGAGAATTTCAAGAATAGATGTATTGATTTTATTTTAATATCATTAAAAAAAGAAGAATTTCCCCATATAACTATTGAGTTATTTCTGTGTTCTTTTAATTTAGTAAAAACACCCGGAAAAATATCCAATTTATCTTGGATTGGAAATCTAGATAAAGAATTATTATTCACTAGAAAAATTGAATAAATTTGATCAAAAGTTGTTAACCCTTTTTTGATTATTGCCCCTTCTGAGCTATAATTATTGATAATACTGTTGCTAAATGTAAAATTGCCGGATATTTTTGGAATGTAAAAAATATCGCATGTCCCATTTAAATTTGATTCATATATAGAATATTCAAAAATATATTCATATTTCTCTATATTAAAATTGGAAAAATAATTATTAATTAATTCTGTTTGATTATTATTTCTTATATCAAGAGTTATACGAATGTCTTCATTAACAAAATAATTATGTTGAACTAGATAATATTCTTCTTGCATTTTCAAAAAGCCTAAAAATGTAAGTGAAAAAATTAAATAATATATTACTGCAGAATTAAAATTGTTTTTAATGTTTCTTTTTGTCCAGAATTTGAGAAAGAAGACATTCGTATATTTGTTTTTAGAATTTGATAAAAATTTCTTTAAAATTTTAATTATGGACAAATATAAATCTTTAATCCATATAATGAATATATTTTTAAAAATAATATAACTTATAATTAATACTGAGATTATAGGCAATATTAAATCAATAAGACTATATAATGCAAGATTATTTGTTCCAAATTTAAAAAAATATTCATTATATGCATTCAGGAGATATATAATCAAGGTTATTACTAAAATCAATAATGAAATTGTTATCATAAATGGCTTTATTTTTGAAGATTTAGCTTCTGTCAATTCTGTTGAATAAGAAGAATATCCTTTTGTTGTCTGATATTGGAATTTAAAATCAAATGATTTATAGGATAAAATAAAGCCAATAGTCAATAAAATAGATAAAATAATAAAAATTGGTAAAAAGAACTGGAGAATAATCGAAAAATTAAATTGAAAAGAGTTGTAGATTATATAGTTTATGTAAAATGAAAAACCTACACTTAGTAAAAGTGTTAATATTGAAAAATAAAGGAGAATTTTTCCCAAAAAAATTATCCAAATTTTAGCATCATAGTATAAAATACTTTGACCTAAAAGATTGATATTTGAAAATAATTCTTTATTTTTGTTTAGAAATTCCAAGGTTTTCTTTTTCATCGTAAAATAAAAAAGATAACAGTTTATTAAAGAAATTAAGATATATATAAAATTTAATTGAAGATCTTTGGATTTGAAATTATCATTGTAACTTTCATGGATTCCAAAGGTATAATAAGAAAAATAAAAATGTTTATCGGAATTTGAACTAAATCCTGAACTTGGAGATCTTAAAAATGAAAAGATAATTTGTTTATTTTTAATATTAAATTCAGCATAATTGTAGTTTATAATCATAATACCATGAGGTTTAAATATAAAATCATTTGTAATTTCTAAAAAAGACGAATCATCTACAAATAAAATTAAATCAATTTCTTCAGAAAATGGAATAAATATATCTCTTATAAAATTTTTACTGAAATTTGATATCCTATTACTTAAATAACCGGATAATGAAAAATTTGTATTTTGAGAAATAATACCGGTTAAATTAAATGAATTATTTTGAGAAATATTTAAAATTTCATAATTTTGACCGATAAAACTATAAAAAATTAAATCATCCGTAGAATTTATTTGAGACTCAGTAATATTAAAAATATTTGGATATTTATATTCTAATTCTGAAAGAATTAACGGCAATGAAACCAATCTAATAGAAAAATTTTCCATTAATGATTCAACCTTAAAATCTAAAAATTGAAAGCCATTGAAAGAAAAAATATTCTTCTCGCTAAATGATTCGGATAAAGCTATATCAGTTTTTAAATCAAATTCTTGATATATTACATCCATTTCGAAGTATACTACTTCATCAAAATCCACTGGTTTAAATTCTGTTATTTCTGAAAATGTCTTACTTGATTCTTTTAGATAAATTGTTTGAAAAATAAAAAAACCACTAATAAATACCATTAAAATTACAATAATAGAAGATAAATGATGGATATTATGCCAAATAAATTTGTTTCTATAATTTTTCATCCTTATATTAATCTCTTTGTTCTGAAATATCTTAAAAATTATAATTGGAAATGAATTTATTATTAACCATTATTCAAGTTCAATAATTTTATCGCAAAATTCTCGGACTTTTATATCATGGGACACAATAAGAACAGTAGTATTATATTTTTTGGATATATCTTTTAATAAATAATGGATTTTTATACTATTCTCTGTATCTAAATTACCTGTAGGTTCATCCGCCAAAATAATTTGTGGTGAAGAAATTAGAGCCATAGCAATTTGTACTCTTTGCTTTTCACCCCCACTTAACTGTTCAATTTTATATTCACGTCTGTGTTCAATCCCGCAAGAGGTTAAAATTTCATTTATTCTATCTTTTTTATCTTCGGGATTCATGTTTTGAATTAAAAGTGGTACTTGAACGTTCTCTTCTGCTGTTAAATAATCAAATAGTTTATAATCTTGGAATACAAATCCAATATTTTCTCTTCTAAATCGGGTTCGTTCCACTAAATCTAGACGGCTAATATTTATTATTTTCTTCTCTTCAGGATTTTTTTTAAAATAAATACGGCCTGTTGTCGGTAACATTAATCCACTTAAAATATTCATCAGCGTTGTTTTTCCTGAACCTGAAGGACCCATGATTGCGATTATCTCTCCTCGATGAATTTTTAAATTGAAATTTCTTAACGCAACAGTTTCTACATATCGGGTCTTATAGACATGAAATAAATCCTTTACCCAATATAATAAATCTTGGGTCCATTCTTCTTCTATCTTAATAGCTTCTGCTTGCAATGAAAGTTGACTTGCCATTTTTTTTTATTCTCCTTTTAATTAAACTAAATAAATAGAATTCAATCATTAAAAAAACAGGTATTGTAAAAATTATTAAATTGATTCGGAATGGAATAAGGAACGTTTTTCCTTTATAATATAAAGAGCCGGAACTAACTACAAGAAGCATTTCCCTTAACTTTATAAAACCCACATAATCCGACATATCATAACCAAATCTATATAATAAATACAAAGTTTCGTAAATATAACTCATTATTAACAGACTTATCAAAAAACTAAAAATAATAATAATACTCCAAAAAATAAGGAATTCTTTTTTGATTAATCTCTCAGTTTTAAATTTATCAAAACCCATATAAAATAGTTTTTCTGTATATTTTTTACGTTTTTCGTTGAAATCATTAAAATTCATGATGAATAGATAAAATAAACATAAAAGAATAACTATATTTTCGTATAAAAGAAACTTCTCCAAAAATAAAGGTTTATTATCTTGAATTGAATCAAAATATGATATTTCTTCTATATCGAGCCCTTCGGTCAAGGTTAAATTATTCATGAAATTTTGATAAAAACTCGTAATATTAAAATTTGAGTTTGTTTTTACATAAATTTCTGTATTCCAAATATTTACCTCTATATTAGAATTAAATCCAATAATAAGATGCGTATCGGAATTTACATCTAAAAGAGGGGCAGAATTTATTATTCCAATTACTTTTGCATTAAAATTTCTTGCATTTTCAAAATATCCTATTGAAATACTTATATTATCATTTACCAAAATATTTTTTGAATGTGCTAAAGTTGAGGAAATTATAATCGAATCAGGTGAACTACATAAAATTTGAAATAAATTACCTTTTGTTTGTGCACTATCAATCATATCTTCTACTTGAATATTTTCTGTATCGATAAAACTTGTATATGTAAAATTACTTAAGACTTTAGTGCCTAATCCTAAAGTATATGGTGTATTATATTTTGAGGGTTTAACACTCATAAAAGTATCATAAATTTTAATTTTCGATTCAAATCCTTCAGAATTTAAAATAAAGTCATCAAGAATTTGAGATTTTTCATAATAGTCTGTAGAAGTTTGATTATAGAGAGGAGAATGTTTTATTTTTAAATTCGCTTCATCCCATTCTAATAATTGATCATATTGATTCTTATCTTGTTGAAATGTATAAAATACTGTGCTGGAAAATAAAATCGAAAAAATTAATGTAAATAAAATTATTGATTTTATTGAAAAAGCCGATTTTTCTTTTATTGTTTTTGAATAAAGATGTTTTTCCAAGTTTTTTTGTTTTTTGGAAGAAAATGCTGCAAAAATCTTTATATGAATTAAACTTATTATCGGTTCCAATAAATAAGAAATCAAAATCGGCAAAATAATTGCTACCGGTATAAGTAATATTATTATCCCCATTAGAATCCCAGAATAAAGATTATCTACTAGTGAAAATCGAGTATAGAGCTTAGTATCAAAGATTTTAATCAAAATTAGAGGGATTATTGAATAAATAATTCCAAAAATGATTCTTCTTCTCTTTTTTCTTTGATTTTTTTTATTTATCCATTCTGATAACTCAAAATCCTCTTGAAATTCATAATATTCTAGATCAATATAATCAACAATTTTTTTATGGAGATTTCTTCGTAATGAAAAAAGAGTTATTAAAGAAATTAAAATTAAAATTAAACTTATTCCAAGAATAGTGTTTTTGATAATCAGAATTCCAATATTCGGGATTAGAGCGATTCCTCCTGCGTAGGTTAGTAATAACAGAAGGAAAATTAAAATTAATTTTAAACAAAAGGATTTGATGAATTTCCTTTCAAAAATTTTAAGATTCTCACCAAAACTATAAAGTTTAGATATCTTTTCAATATTTTCATCTATTATTTTTTCAGTGGAATAATTTATTGTTAACGCTAAGATAAAAATAAATGGAATAGAGAAAAAAAACAGATCTAACTTTAAATGCGTTAAAGATTCAATTATATGATAAGTAGAAGCTAAAAATCCGAAAGGATTTGAAGATGAATATAAATCTATATCTTCTATATAATATCCCATCATATATTTCTCAAATGATGACGAGGAATATTTTATATAAAGAGTTTCCATATCAAGAAATTTTAATGAATATGCTGAATTGATTTGAGTAATCCAATTGTTAATTATCGAAATTTCATCATTGATCTCTTTAAGATCTTTATGTGTATGGTTAAAATTAATAATACTGATTTTACTAAATATTGGGATATCCCAGTATGCATTTGAAGGTTCATTAAGTTCCCTATTTTGATATTCATTATAAAGTGATAGTCCTAATGCTGGATGTCCGAATACATAATGAGTTGGAACAGAATACTCGCTGAAAACATTAGTTGCATTAAAATTCCCCTTTTGAGCGATATTAAAATGATAAGAAAGAATGGATTTTAAAAAATCAATTTCAGAAATCTGATAAAAACCTACAACTCGGAATGTAAAATTCTTTCCTTCAGTTTCATAATCCTTGTGAAAAAGAGTATAATTTATTTCATTATTTAGTTCAATTCCTTTACTTCTTAATCCCATGTCTACAACAATTTCTCCTTGATCAAGGGGATATCTTCCTTCTATAAGGTTTAAACCTGTATTCACTGATTGATTTGGACAAATTTTGTCAATTTTATCTGAAAAAATGAAATGAAACTTTGAAATTGTAGAATTCTCAATTAGAAGGTCGTTTGTTAAGTAAAACCTTAAACCCTTTGTTTGCTGTATAAATAGAACGTCGGATTTTTTTATACTATTATCTAAATTTTTTACTTCTGTTAAAAACGATGCAGAAGTAATACGAGAATTATATAAACTTTCTTCTAATATTTGAAAATCAACAACTACACCTTGTTGAGCTTTGTTATTATAATTCGTTTCAATCTGATGATATTCCGAGAAATAAAATGAACCTATAAAAACGAATAAAAGAATGATAAGAGGAATCTGAACGAATAGGAATTTTTTCATAGGAAATAATCTATTGTGTAATGACATGTGATTTTTGCGCCTTAACTAACTAGATGTTTCTTTTTTTGTTTTTTAGTTTTTTAAAATCCTTTTGTATTTTTCTATTCTTTTGTTTTTTTTTCCAAATTATTGTAAAAATTGCAGGAATTCCAAAACCTAAGCACAGTAAAAATATTCCCATACTATTATTATTATTCGTTTCTTGATGTAAGGATAAAGGAAGATCTGTATCAATTAAATAATATTGTCCATATAGTGAAACATAGTTAATCTCCGAACAACTCATCTCCAAAAAAATTTCCATATTATTAAGAAGGTTTGTACCTTCGACAAAAAGTAGTGATTTTTGATCATAATATTGAAGTGCCATGTAAAATTTTGGAATTGCTCCATTTATTGACCAACCTTCTGGATATGGAACTGAAATATCATAAGAATCGATCTTTGTTTCTGGATTTTTATTATAATAACTTAATTGTTGCCAAAAACCTGGCGAAGAATCAATATTTGTTTTATCAATGTATGCAATTTCTATACCAGTTCTATTAACTGTGGCTATAGGAATACTTATCCCACTTAGTGAATTTTGAGGAAGGATAAAAGGCATATAAAACTTTTGAGTGGGATTGGATTCTTGATAATAATATGAATTTTCACTATCATAAATAATATCTCCTAAAAATTCTATACCATAAGCACAAAATTCTATCGAACAATCAAAGAGAGAATTGCTAATTTTTGTAAAATTTAGATATAAATGAAATTGATCTTTCCATTCTTGGATCTTTCCTTTGTTAATCAAAAGGTTAGTATAATCCATAACTTCGTGAAAAGAATAATTGAGATAATTTTCTGTTGAGTTAATTTTGATATCAGTATCTTTATAAGCATAATTAATATGAAAATTATTCAAATCAGAGATATTTGTAATATTAGAACTTTTTCCACAGATTGGATAAAAAGATATAATTGCAAATTGGATTATGAATAAAAAAAAAAAAAATCTTCTTGGTTTCATTTTTTCTCACTATCCATTTTCTTTATAAAGCCATGCTGGATATTGTACTCCAAGATTCTCCTGTTGACGCATCATAGTATCCAACTAATTTTAGATAACGCCCGTATGTTGTAAACCAATATGTATAATAATAGTCACCTTCAATATATAATCTATAAATTCCCAAACTTACATATCCTTCAACTGAATCTTCATTATTAATAGATACCATATAATAATTAGACCTAGTTGTTAGTCCACTAGTTGGAGGATATATATTCACAGTTTGTTTAACCCACCCGTTTCCGGGAAAATTATAAATGTTTTCATAGTAAAAACAATTTCCTCCACCACCAGGAGGTGTATACATTGCTGAAGTTAACAAAGCTTGATTTAGAAGAGACATTCCACCTAAACCAAAAATTGAGAACATCAACATATACATTTGAACTGATTTGATTTTCATATTTTTTTACCCCTTTTACTCTAAAAAAAAAATGGTTTGTAATTACACCATTACTATATAGCAACACTGGTTTTTGTGCACCAGAAATCTCCCGTTGATTCTTCAAAGTACGCTGTTAATACCATATGTCGTTTATAAGTTGTAGGGAAACAGTAATAAGAATACTTACCATTAATATATAACCTGTATATTCCATAACTAGAATATCCTCCAACTGATGTTTGAGTCGTAACAGACACCGACCAATACTTCTCCAGATCTGTATATTCGTCATAATAATAATTTCCGCTTTGAATGAAAGGAGTTAATATTACAATTTGCCTAACCCATCCACTTCCCGGAAAGCTATGATAATTTGTATAGACAGGAGGAGTTCCACCTCCCCCTCCAGGAGGAGTGAACATTGCTGAAGTTAATAAAGCTTGATTTAGAATAGATATTCCACCTAAACCAAAAATTGAGAACATCAGCATATACATATGAACTGATTTTATTTTCATAATTTTTACCTCTTTTTTACTTTAAAAGTAATAATAATAGTTTATAGAAACCATTATTGATATAATTTTTCGCTTTTATTCTAATATAAATTTTGGTACACTTATCTTATGGAAATTCCAAAAAATATTCATATCTGTTCAATTTATACGTGTTTAAAAGACTTTCAGGTTTGAATACAGAAATAAGTCGTTTCTTAAGATTCCTTCAAACTTCATTAAAATCACAGGTGAAAGTTATTGGAGAAGTGTTTTATTTTTTAAAAATAAATCAATAATAAAAATAATAAATATGTATTCGACAAGTTAGATAGGTTTTTAATTATATTTTGCTGAAACTATGAATCAATGGATTAAAAAAAGGGGATTTAATACTCACAATTCCATCTAATACGTAATTCAACAGCAAAATTTTTTTCTTGTGGCAAAAATTATAGTAAATTTCTAAGATTTTCATAGGATGAGGATGAATATTTAAAATTTGGCGGAAATTGAAGTAAAAATATCGAAATTATATTTCTAATATTATTAAAACGCGGAAAGAAAGAAAATATTTTGTGATCTAGCTCAAAAAAAGGCTTTTTATGAGTAAATTCCTGCCAAATTTTAATAGAAAATCTAAAATCATCAGGAGTTTTTTTCTTCCATGAATTAATTGTGTTCTCTGAAGGGATATTATAGAAAGTGGAATTAACTTCAGCAAAATTAAAAAATTTCAAATAATATGAAAGAAAATCCGAAGACTACATTGATTTTGGATAAAAAAACCCACTCCAATCTTTATAGTACCACTCAGCACACCCAACTAAAATATTGGGTATCATCAAACACCCCAGTTAGGAAAATAATTTGAATAATAACGCCC
>JAUWOE010000053.1 GCA_030612265.1 Promethearchaeum sp. | reverse complement strand
TGATGCAATCTTTTATATTACTTTAGGTGATATGCGCCAAGCGATTAATTTGTTTCAAATGATTGTAGCTCTTCATGAAGATGAAACATTAGACAAAATTCCGATTACACCCGATGTAGTATATGAAATATCTGGTTATTTACCTCCTAAAAAATTAAATAATTTATTCAAACAATGTAAATCTCTAAATTATACTGAAACTCTAAAAATAATCAATGATCTTCAAGGGTTTTCAAGTAGGGGCTTATTTCGCCAGATTATGTCAAAAATATTAAGTTCTGATCTTAAATATCCCGTTAGGGAACGATTATTAACTATTATTGCAGAATATGATTATCGATTAACATTGGAAGCTGATCCTCAAATCCAAATAAATGGATTTTTTGCAAACTTAATCTCTATTCTGGGAGAAACCTGATTAAAATGGCCGAAAAACCTGATTTTAATTTAATTTCTCAAACAATGTATGTTCCAGGAGATTTGAAAACAATTCCATTATGGAGAATTAAATATCGACCATTAATGCTTGACTCAATAGAAATTTACTATCCAAAAATATATAAACAATTAAAAGGATACTCCAAAGCAAGAAATATCCCCCATTTAATTTTTGTTGGACCGGAAGGAGGTGGAAAAACACTTTTAGCAGAATTGCTTGCTCGGGAGTTGTTACAATCTGAATTCTCGATCAATTATAAATTGCTATTTGCTGATGATCCAATCGGAAAAGCTGAACGTAATGAATCAAAAAAACAAGGTAGAATTTCTACTCGTAGAATTGGTTCAGGAGCAGGAAGTGTTCGTCGATTTAGACCTTTTATTCAAATGCGGGTGCGACCATTTTTATCAAATAGAAAATTCGGGGATGCTCCTTTTAAAATTCTAACTATAAAAAATTTCCATAGATTAGACGTTGAACAACAAGCGTTCAGGAGATTGATGGAAAAATATTCTAATAATTGTCGAATCATTATTGTCACCAATAAAATCTCTGGAATTATTGATCCTATTATTTCACGTTGTCAATTGATTATGGTTCCTTACTTACCATCTCATCTTTTTAATATGCTAATAAAATCTATCTGCGATAAGGAAAAAATTGATGCAAAATTAGATACATTAAATTATTTGAACCGAATAACCCATTTTAACATTGGGAAAGCTCTGGATTTACTACAACTTACTAACTTAACCTACAATTCCATTAATATAAATAATCTCTCTAAGATGAGGAGTAAATTGAGTAGTTCCTTAGTGAAAGATTTATTTATTCAAACTTCTAAAGGAAAATTTCCTTTAATTCGCAGAACTTTACGAGAAATTTTTAAGCAAAAATCCCTATCAAAGTCAGAAATTTTAGTAGAATTAAGTAGAGTGGTTATGCAATTACCATTGGAGCGAAAATTACGAGTTTTATATCTGGATCTAATAGCAACAACCGATTTTGAATCTATTGAATCTAATGATGATGAAATTCAACTTAATAAATTACTTTCTCAAATGATGTTAGTTGGAACGGAGTTATAAGATATGAGTGAAATAAAAGAGAAAAATATCCCTTGGGTTGAAAAATATCGGCCTCAAACTATTAAGGATTTGATCGGATTTGAAAAAATATCTAATAAGTTAAAGAAATTTATTGATGAATTTTTCATTTTACAAACAAAATATAGGAATCTAAGAAAAGAAATAAAAACAATTTCAGATCCTTCTGTATTACGAAAGAAGAAATTACAATTGAAATCATTTCAATTAAAAATGATTAGGAATAAAGCAGTATTACTAATAGGTCCTGCTGGAGTTGGAAAAACTACTATTGCTTATGCCCTTGCAAATGATTATAACATGAGCGTCATCGAACTAAATGCTTCAGACGTTAGAACTGAAGACGCAATACAAAATAAACTACATGAAACTGTTAAAAGTACTAACCTTCTAACCTTTACAAAAAAGAAATCAAGGGGAAAATTAATTTTAATTGACGAAGTTGATGGGTTACACGGGCAAAGCGATCGTGGTGGAGTAAAAGCCCTCCTTAATATTATTTCAATTTCAAAATTCCCACTCATCCTGACATGTAATTTTCGCGATAAAAAATTAAAAGGTTTATTTGATCTTGTAGAATCTATTAATGTCTCTAAAGCTTTACCTCAAGATATCTCAAAAGTTCTAAGGAAAATTTCTACAAATGAAAATCTTAAGATATCAGATGAACAAATCAAACATATTGCTGTTGAATCAAATGGAGATTACCGTTCTTCGATTAACGATCTTCAAGCTTTAACGCAAAGTAGTCTACAGATTGATGAAGAAACTCTCGCGAATATCAATATTAAAAGAGATACAGATACAGAAGTCCAAATATTCATGGATAAAATGTTTGCTACTCACAGAATCAAGGATGCGAAAAAAATCATAGATGATGTTCTTGGGCCTGTAATAGATTTTCGGACAATTCATAAATGGATAAATGAAAATTTATTGTCCTTTATTACAAAGAGATATGATTTGCATTTTGCCTTTGATAACCTTGCATATGCCGATAGAATTCTTGGATACATTGGTCGCACCCAAGACTATGCTCATTTGTCTTATTATTTTGATATCTTAGCAGGGGTCCGATTTGCTAAATCGGATGATTTATTGCCTAAAAATAAACTCATCCGACCACCTCGATGGTTTCGTACAAGAGCAGTGCCAGATGATGAAATTGCTTTAAAGCTTCAAAAGCTATACAATATGTCTTTAAATTCGATTATGAAGGAAATAAGACCTAATCTAAATCTGTTTCTCAAATTCCCGATTGGATTAAAAGAATATCTTGCGTCAATATTGCAAGAAGATGTGAAAAAAGTTCCAAAATTGATTGCAAATTAATTCTGTTCATACAGAGCCATAAAAATTTATATGTTTGGATTATATGATTAATAAAATAACATGTCAATTTTTCAACCTACTCCCCCTGAAAGAACCATCTTTGAATTTCGTGTCAATTATGTAAGTGATGATTTTATATATTCATGCTCAGGAACATTATTGCAACAAATCTTCGTATTCTTTATTATCGAAAGAAACCTTTTAGGAAAGAACTCGAATTAGGACTTAACTTGCCTCTAAAGTCTTTAAAGGTAAAATTTAAGAAAGCTGTTTGTGAAACGCCGCATATTGTAATAAAAAACACGAATTTGGTCATTGATCATTATGATAATAAACTAGTTATTGAGTGGTTGAATGGATTGATTAAGATTTCAAAAAGAAATAAGGGATTTCCTATTCCGTTTCCAGAATTGCCTCCCCTATTTGTTACCAAATTAGATCATGGTACATTCCGAATAATCAAAATAGCAAAAATCACTTATTAAAAAAATGTCCTCATTGTGAGGTTGATACTAATATTAAAGCTCGATTCTGCACAAACTGTGGGAACCAAATTTAATGGAAAGTTACCTTTAAAGGTGTTTTTTTTTGAATTCTGCTATTCTTTTTTTCGCTAATTTAACGTATTCATCAGAAATATCATACCCTATAAAATGTCTGCCTAATTCAAGAGAAGCAATTGCCGTAGTTCCGCTTCCAATAAACGGATCTAAGATTACATCTCCCTCATATGTGTAAAATTCAATTAATCTTCGCGGTAATTCTAAGGGAAAAGGAGCAGGATGTCCGATTTTTTTAGCAGATGTTGCGGGAAAATTCCATATTGATTTTGACCATTCTACAAAATCTTTTTTATTTATTGTATTAATTTTATTTCCTTTTTCGAGTTTACTTGATATTTTAGAGAAAACTAGAATATATTCGTGCACATCTCTGAGAACTGGATTGCTGGCGGAAGAAAAGGATCCCCATGCACATGAGATTCCAGCGGAAGAATCTTTATTCCAAATGATTTCCCCACGCATAAAAAAACCAATTTCATCCATAATATTGATTATATAGGCATGGAGAGGAATATAGGGTTTTCGGCCAATATTGGTAATATTTATTGCCATCCTTCCCCCTGGAACTAATATCCTCCACGTTTCAGTAAATACGGATGAAAGTAAAGATAAATATTCTTTTAAAGTTAGATTTTCATCATAATCCTTTGTTACATTATAAGGGGGAGAAGTTACAACTAAATGTATTGAATTATTGGGAATAATGCTTAAATCCCTACTATCTCCCAAAATAATATTATCTAAAACCTTGGATGGAATTTTTTTTGAATTATCAATATAATCTGCTGTTATTGGTTTAATTAATCCACTATATACATTAGAATTATAGAAATGAGATGAATCGTGGCTCTCCCTCTTTGGTACTCCAAAGGAACTAGTTTTGGAGCTTTTCCGGGATGTTTTCTTTTTGTTCACCATAATTCTTGGGTACATTGGTCGAACTCAAGATTATGCTCATTTAAGTTATTATTTTGATATTTTAGCGGGAGTTCGGTTTGCTAAATCCGATGAAATATTACCAAAAAATAAAAAAATTAAATATCCTCGATATTTTCGTACTAGAGCAGTACCAGATGATGAAATAGCTTTAAACCTTCAAAATCTTTATAATTTGTCCTTAAATTCAATCATGAAGGAAATTCGGCCGAATTTAAAACTGTTTCTTAAATTTCCAATTGGATTAAAAGAATATCTTGCCTCTATACTGCGAGAAGATGTTAAAAAAATTCCTAAATTGATTGCAAATTAAATATTTTTATGATTTATATGATTATCGCACACCTTTGCGCTGATAAAGCATACCAAGAGTTTTGAGTGATTGTGTTTGATTTGATAGTTTCCCACTTTTTTTTGATAATTTAAGCGCTTGATTGCTATAATCGAGAATTTTAAATGATTTCGATTTGAATTTGGAAAGATCTAAAAAGATTTTATGTTTTTAATAATTTTGAAGCAAAACATGAATTAAGAATTTTATACCTGTAATATCATTTATTAATAGTGAAATTATTAAAAACATAAAATCTTTGATAAATATAAAAAAAAATGGAATTGATATCAATGAAAGCTCAAGATTCATCATGGAATAAAATCTATTGTCAAGATTGTCGAAAAATGACACAATTAAAAGATGAATCCATCCATTTAATGGTGACATCACCTCCCTATAATGTAACAAAACAATATGATGAAAACTTGAATTTAAATGAATATTTAGCTTTTATTGAAGATGTTCATAAAGAAATCTTTCGTGTTTTAGTTCCAGGTGGAATAATAGCTTTGAATATTGCTAATGTTGGGCGAAAACCATATCTTCCTTTAGATTGTTATTTTATTGAAATCCTTGAAAAATTACATTTTGACATAATACAAGAAATCATTTGGGATAAAGCTGCCAGTGCAGGAGGGAGTTGTGCATGGGGTAGTTGGCAATCTGCATCAAATCCTTCTTTGAGAGATGTTCATGAGTATATTATTATTGCTCGAAAACCTGATTTACATAGAAAAATAATTCATTTTTCAAAAGAACAAATCAAGAAATTTCCTGAAAAAATTGATGATAAAAAATTTGAAATTAATGAAGAAGAATTATTTACAAATATTTGGACATTTGGAACTGAAAGTGCAAAAAGAGTTAATCATCCTGCACCATTTAAGGTAGAACTACCTTATAGGATTATCCAAATGTTTTCTAAAGAAAATGATATTATTTTAGATCCTTTTATGGGATCTGGATCAACTGCTCTCGCTGCCATAATTGCTAAGAGAAAATATATTGGTTATGAAATAAAACATCGATATATTGATGTTTGTGAAAGGAGAATTGATGAATATTTTCATCCAGAAAAGAAAAAAGAAAGAATTAAAAAGGAAAGGAAAGAAAAAAAGAGAATAAATGAAGAATTAAAGAAAGGGCAAAGAAATTCTCATTCTAAACTAATTGAGCAACATTCACTTCCCAGAAGTTCAACCAAATTAATGAAAGGGAAAGAAAAGACAATAACTTTAGAACCAGAAAAGAAAAAGAAATTACAGAATAACTTACTATCATATCTAAAATAATCCGAATAAACGTGAAAATTTAAATGGCAAGAATCCGTACTAAAACAAGTGATTTTGGGGTATCTAAAAGAGAAGGTCATGATGCAAGTCAATTTTATTCATCTAGATTATATGATGGTTTTATCATCAATGAAAAAAAAAAAGTAATTGATCGATCAGCAGAATTACCTAAAGAAATATTTAATAAACTTCTCAAATTTGATGAAGAAAATGTAACAAAATTAATAGATGAATGTATCCATCTTATAATCGTTCAAATCCCAGAAATAGATAAATGTATCTTTGAAGATTTTGATAATTGGATTCAGATGATTGTAAATACAATAAAGATATTAAGAAAATTTCTGATAACAGGGGGGCGTTTAATAATTCTAGTAAATAATCACATTGATAAAAATGTTAAAAAATCTCAATTTTATCATCTTCATTCAAAGATAACTAAAATCCTTATTAACGCTAATATGATAATGAGGGGAAATGTAATTCTTAACATTCCAATCAAGAATGATGAAAAAAAAATTGATAATTTATATACTAGTTATAAAATTGCACTTATTTCGAGTAAAGATGTTTTAAAACGGATTAAAAAGGCCAAAAAGAAAACATTTGAAAAAACAGATACTATTACTCGTGATCAATTTTTAACATATACAAAATCAATTTGGAGATATAATCAAGAGTTAATGTTAAATTTTGATGATGTAATTATTCAATCCAATGAAATTACGGATTATATTCAAAGATTTATACATCTTTTTTCCTTTGTTGAAGATAATATTTTATATTTGTTACCTAAAATTAATAATAAGTTCATGAAATTTGCACAAAATCATAGAAAAATGAATATTTTTTTTGAATGGAAATATTAAAAAAGATAATATCACAATATTATTAATATTGTTATTATTGGGGTTTATTCTCTCTCTTGATGAACTTTAATGATATATTCAAAGATAGAATATTTATAAAAAAAATTCAAGATAAATTTCCTAAATATATCTATGATTTAAATAACGCTTTTGCAAAAGATGGAAAATTATCCCCAGATATTGGAACTCTAAGGGAAAAAATGATAATAGGTATTTTTTCAAAACATTTTGGAGATAATTTCTCGGATAAATTACCTCCTCAAGAAGCCGAAGCTGATTTTATTATATTTAATGAATTGATTTCGTTTAAAACAAGCATTTCAAAAAGTTTTAAATTAATTTGGACAAGTAATTATGAACTTGCCAATAAATTCTATGAAAACTTCACACCAAAATATTCTATAATTCTTCTAATCTTTCAAAAATCTGTTGGTGGACTCTATTATTTTTCAATTGAATTACTGCAGAAAATTCGAAAAAAACTCAAATTAGAATTCCTCAATCAACCTAAATCAGGAACAAATCCTAGAGGCGTTTCTTTGTCCACAAAAGGTTTCAATGCATTAAAAAATGATACTAATTGTAAATATATTCCAATTGATTGGAAAAATATATCCAATGGACCCAGCACTTCAATAGATTTTGTTCAACATTATTATGATATTTGGTGAAAAATAAACTGATCCAAATGAACTAGTTCTGGAGCTTTTCCGAGATGATTTCTTTTGCTTCGCCATTATTTTTTCCCCATTTTCGTTCTAAGTATATTGCAAGTAGTAATAATATTAACCCTATTATTGTGATCAAGGATGCCACAAGAAAAGCTGATCTATAGGCAGCCTCAATTGGGGTATTATTATCAATTGCAGTATCAATTACTGGTCCAATTACAAAAGTCGAGCCCACTCCCCATGAAAGGAAGAAACTAGCATTATATACTCCAAATAATCTAGCCCGTCTTTCAGAAGGTATTAATAAAGATGCTAGTGCATAAGATGAAGTCATGAGTAAAACATCACACATGCCCCAAATTGCTGTTCCAATAAAGAGAAACTCAGTTCTAATTACTTGGCTAAAAAGGAACAAATAAGTTGCAGCTATTAAAGTACTAATAACTAACATTTTCCTAAATCCGATTTTGTTACTTAATTTTCCCGCGATTAATCCCGTAAGTATCGTTGCTATACCTCTGGTGTTTAAAATATAACTCAAAGTTTTGGGATCTGCTGCAATACCGGATTCCAGAGACAAATATTGACTAAATACTATCGCTATAGAATTTCTGCCTGCATTTATTACAAAAAAAGCAAAAACAAAATATAGAAATAATGTTAAAGAGAATTTCTGTGAATATCCCTGATCTTCTAAAATTCCAATATTATTTTGTTCTGGATAATTCCAAGTTCTTTTAGCTCCTCCTTCAGGCACAAGAAAAAGCATTGGAAATATTGAAGTAATCATAACAGCAGATGCGATAAAAAACAGAGGACCTTCTCTAAAACCAAAACCATCATATTGAAGTCCGTTTCCATCATACAAAACCCCTCCAATTAAAATTCCCAACATTTGTCCCACTCCTCCTAAACTTGTCAATCCTCCAATAACCTTACTCCTTTTTTTTGGAGAATAAACATCGCTAATTAATGAAGACCATGCTATATTCGACATAGACCAAAAAAACTCGATGATTGATAATCCTATAATAACAAAATACCCTGCCCATTGAAGGTTTGAGAATATATTATGAATTCCCCAGACTGCTATGAGTCCAATTCCTGCTGAAAGCTCTCCGATTACAATAAATATTCTTCTTTTCTGAATTTTATCTGATAACGGTCCCCAGACAAAATTTTGACCAATGACGCTTAGTATCATAGGAATTGTACCATAAAGAGTTGTGGCAGTTACAGATAAATTAAGGAAAAATCTCAAGTATAAAGATAAATATGTGTAAAACAACCCCCGTCTAAACATAGCGAGTATTTGAAACGATGATAACCCCAGAAAGATACGTTGTAATAAGTTTTTGTTTAATTTAAGATTTTCACTCATTGCTTCATTAAAATTTTAATTGTTTAATTCTTTTTCTAAGTGCTTACTATGAAAAACAATTCTACTACCTATGCTGCGATTTTAATGAAAGTTGCACCTCCTAAAACTATGGGTGGGGCTGAATATTATCAATTAGGGTTTAAAACATCAAGTGGGAAAAGAATATTGGTCGTATTAGGCGTATATATGATGGGTTGGAGTGGCAACTTAAGTAAATCGAAAATTTATTATTATCATAGTGCAGGAGAAAGGTTGATTAAAACTTCAATGAAAAATCCAGAGCATTTTATCGGGCAACAATTCAAAATTACTGGATTTTTACAGACTATAAATAAAAAAGAAGAAAAATATCGCCTTTTTCCTCTTGAACGTCTTGTATTTTATCCTAAATAGAATGAAACGGGAATCATTAAAAAATCAATATAAAATTTATATGGATTTGCTACAAGAAAAATATAATGACAACTTCTACATATTTTATGATTGGGTTTTTCACTTTTTTTGCTATTCATCTCATTGGAGAACTCCTTATAATTAAAAATAAAGAAAGTAAAAACAGAATGCTGATCCGATACATTAGCAAACCACTTCTAATGCCTTTACTAGCGTGTTTCTATATCTTTGATAACTCACACCTTGATTTTTGGGTTATTTTAGGAATTGCAGGAGGTTTCATAGGTGATGTTTGTCTTATGATTCCAGATCCCAAAGAAACCAAACGATTTTTTAAAATAGGTCTGATTTCATTCCTATTAGGACATGTTTTCTATATTGTTGCACTTATTCTAATGACTGATTTTCCAAATTATCAATGGTGGAGTCTATTACTTTCAATTCCGTACTTAGCAATAGGTATTTTTGTTTATCCTCGCTTAATAAAACACACTGGAAAAATGAAGATCCCAGTTACAGTTTATTTAATTGTTATTATATTCATGGGTGTTAGCACTTCATTTCTTTGGGGCAGTTGTGAACCGATCGGTGTGATTTTATTGATGGTGGGTGCATTAGTTTTCATTATTTCAGACACTATCAATGCATTTAATAAATTTGCCAAAGAGATTCCATTTGAACGCCTCTATACAATGAGCACTTACCTTTTAGGTCAATTTTTACTGGTACTGGGCTTTTTATATGCTATTCATATTTAATTTAAAAGAAATTAAAGAAAAGATAGAAATGAAAAAAGTTGGATATGAAAAAAAAGGTGATTAAAATGATTATAAAAGATGATTTGCTTATTTTCTGCAAAATTTTTTCAGGTCTCTACACCGAACTCTTAGTGTAACTTCTGTAATATGGGCCAATTTTGCGATTTCGTTCTGTGTTCGTGGATGATTGTGTATGTGAGACGTTATATAAATTGCAGCGGAGGCCAATCCTTTTGGGTCCTTCCCTTCGATAAGAAGTCCATGTCTTTTTGCAAAATTTAATAACCTTATGGCATCTTGTCGTATTTTCATGGGCAAATTTAATTCCTCCCCAAATTTATCGACATACCTAATAGGTCCTAAATGCATGACTTTAATATTCATTTTTGGGAGTATTTTCATTAAAAGCAATCGGTAGCATTTAACTACATTTTTTTTAGGTGTATCCATTGCAGAAAGAATTTCCTCAACAACCCTAGGAATTCCATGAATTTTCAGACTTGCAAAAATTGATGCTGCCATTAAGATATCTATACTTCTTCCCATGGTTAGTTTAGCTTTTACAGCATTTTGATAAATTTGGATTGCATCTTTTATTACAGTGTCAGGGATCCCCAAGCGCTCCTGGAGTCTTTGAAAATTAGGTAATGCTATCCAGAGATTGCGCTCATAGCTGCTTGTAAGTGATCTATGAATTTTTCCTAGACGATTAAATTTAATTTGCTCTTCGACGGGTATTAAAGATCCCTTTGAATCAGTATTTCCTCGAATTATTGTTCTTGGTCCAATTGGAGAGTAGACTGGCTCATTTCTTTTTCTTTTACTTCGTTCTTCTTGTGTAAAAGCTCTTCGCGGTGAATTATCAAAAATTCGATCGAAAACCACGCCACAATTTAAGCAAACACTGAAACCTTCACGTTCTCCAATTTTTGGTCTTAGACAACATTTCTCACGTCTGATTAATTCCTCTTTCCTAAAAATTTGCATGTAAAATTTCCCCAAAAAAGATCGTTTTGTTAGATATTTTTGTTATTTTAATTTGAAGACTATAAGAATTTAAATATACTGAATTAGAAAGTTTCTAGAAAAAAATTAAGATATTTATTAAGTCGGCAGGAAATCATAGATTTATTCAATTGAGAAAATAATCATATTAGCGTCGAAACACATAAATCGCATTTTTCTGAAAAATTGAATAGTTTTTTTATTTTTCTTAATTCTTATATTATAAATAGAAATAAAAGGTTAATTTTGATTGAAAAAAATAAAAATTGCTGTAATCTGTGTTGGTAATATATGTAGAAGTCCCGTCGGCGAATATCTTTTAAAGGATTATGCTAAAGAGAGTAAAAATAAAGATATTCAATCGATAGTTTTTGATTCAGCTGGTCTACACGGGGGTTTTCTAGAGCTGGCGGAAGATTCAAAAGATTATCTAGAGGAAAGAGGAATTGATTCATCAGAGTTTAATTCAAAAGGAATATCGAGAAATTACTTAGACCAATTTGATAAAATTTGGGTTTTGGCAAATTGGCATAAAAAATTTATTGTAGATCATTATTACGCCGAATTACCTTGGAAAGAAAGGCGAAAAATTAAATCAAAAATGGAAACACTAGTTGAAGCAAGCGGAGAGGGTTCAGGGGATGTTAAAGATCCCTATGGTTTACCATCTGGTGAATACCTTGAAATTTTAATACAAATAGACCGTTTAAGCAAAAAAATTATTGAACAATTTAAATTCTAAACAAAATTTGTAGTAAGAATTAAAGTATTTTTAAATAATTAGAAAATTTCTTAGAAAAATTTTATAATGTTTGTTAAATTTTAAAAAAATTGAATGATTTTTCTGGGGGAAAATAAATCCGATGGATAAAGTTGATATAAAACTTTTAACGGCTATGGAGCAGAATTCTAGAATATCTTTGAAGAATTTAGCGAGAGATTTAGATGTAAAAACAAGCACCATATATCATCGTTTACATAAACTCAAGGAAAGTAATATTCTGGAAAAATTTACAATAGAGATTAATCCGAAAGCTGTGGGATTAAATCGAAACTGCATAATGAGCATAAGATTAAAAAAGATGGTGATCGGAAAACTTGATATAATGTTTTTGGAATCTTTTGGCAAATTTTTGGCAGAGCAATACGAAGAAGTGCTCTTTTCCTCTGTTGGCAGTGATGAAATGATTTGGATCATTGCAACTTTTAGAGATGATAAACATTTTGATCATTTCCAATCCGAGATTAAAAGTAATCCATATATTGAGAATTTTAATACAATTCTTATAAATAATATATTAAAAGGTAATAAAATCTTCAAATTTTTACCAAATTTATTGAAACATGAAGCAGAGGGGGATTATTTCAGTGATGAGGATGAGGATGAGAAAAAAAAGGGAAAAAAAGATGAAAAAGATGATGAAGTTGAGAGTTCAAGCGAAATTTTCTTCTAAATTCCTCTAAAAAATCTCTTTATTACTCTTTTATATTCGCATAATCGATTTTTTTTTCTTCTTTAGGCATACTTTCGGGAAAATCTACTCCAACATCCAGGACAGTTTCAATAAATTCAGGTTTTTTCACTTTGTTTCGATTTTGTGTTGAACTGGGTAAATTATCAATGACTTTTCTGCCCACAGTTATATATCCTGGATTGTATAATTGTTCAACTTTTGAATAACTACCCTGCTGCTCAATATTAACACGTCGTTTTATTAATTCACACGTGGAAATCTCGTAGTAATTTAGTGTAAACATTTGATCATTGTATGATTTAGCTAGCTCCATAAATTGACCTAAAATGCAAAGAACTCTGCCATTTTCCAAGAATGTGTGTAATTCTTCAACAAGATCATTAGATTTAATTGAGTCAACAATAATTCCTTCAAATTTAGAGTTTTCTAATTTTAGCGAACTAAATATGTTTTCAATATCTTTGAGATCGGGATTTTTTGGGATTTTAATAACATGAACATTATCATCACCATTTCCATTTCCGTTTTCATTTCTGTTATAAAATTCGTTAAATAAATCAGGAAGCGGAGATTCTTCATTTTCAGGGCAAACAAGCAAAATCTTATCACCCGGGGAACAACCAAGATGAACTAAAATATATCCAATATTTTCAGGAGAATAGTAAGAGAAATATTTTTTTGATAATAAAGGAATCTCGGAATTACGATTTGCAAAAGTAAGGTAACCTGTGTGGCCGTTGACTCTCCCTAATGGTCTGGTTGCATTTGGTTTCACTTGAAAAGCTCGTTTAATTAATTCTATTGTTGTTACATTAAAGAACTGATTCTCTTTCAAAACTCGATGATTTTTTTTTACTTGTTCTATAGTTGGACTAAAACAACAAATTTTTCCATTAGAACTAAGATTATTTACAACTTTCGGAACAGCCTCCCATGTAGTTGCTAAATCAAGTAAAACAAAGTCAATATCATGCAAATTTAAATCTTCTTCACATATATTCATCAGTTGAACGAAACAGTTATTTTTTGATTTGAATATTTCAATATTTTTTCTGGCTTGCTTAATCGCAATATCCCTAATATCAAATGAATGAACTTGGCCATTTGGATGGCAAAAAATACCCATAATGCTTGTAACAGTTCCACTTCCTGTTCCAGCTTCGATAATTTTAAAACCAGATTGAATCCCGCTATAAGTTAGAATAAGTCCTATGTCTTCGGGGTAAATTATTTGGGATTGCCTCCTCATCGAATGAATGATATCTGAGAACAAGGCAGGTAAAATGGCTACTTTATGATTACTTGGGTGTAAGAAGGCAGTTTCTCCATAATTCTTCCCTATTATTTCATCAAATTTGATATACCCTCGGTCTGAATGAAATTCATTTCCTTCTAATGCTTTTCTTACCCATTTTCTTCGTTTATCATAAATAATATAGACCCGATCACCATTTTTTATTTGCATCAAAAAAAAAAATCATGCAAATTGGATAAATTTTTCTCATCCTATGATGAAACTAGAAAACTTAAAGTATTTTGTTGATTTTTTTTTATTACGCTTACGAATGTTTTTTTCCTTTAATTCATCATTTTAAGCGATTCACTGAAAGAATTAGCTGGATTTGTAGAAATTTGGTTAACTTGGGTGCCAAAGAATAATGGTAGATATTGAAAAGAACGACAAATTAAAAGAAATAGTCGATGATATAGAGACTTCTAAAGATAAAATCAAATCTGAGGAAGTAGAAATTGGAAAAACTCCTTCAAAAAAGAAGACGACTAAGAAGAAAACTTCAAAAAAGAAGACGACTAAGAAAAAATCTTTAGAGAAGGAGCAAGAAAATCCTGAAAGTCTTGCAAAGGAAGAACAAAAGAAATTAGATTCTGAAGTAGATAAACTACTTGAAAATGGTTTAATTTCTGAAAAGATTTCAGCTGATGAATTACCTGAAAAGGAAAAGAAAACAGATAAGAAAAAGGACAAAGAAAAGGAAATTGTAGAAAAATCATCAGAAGAGTCCAAGAAAGATAAAGAAAAGGTTAAAAATAAAGAAGAAGATAAAGATATTGAAAAAGATAAAAAGAAAAAAGTAAAAAAATCAAAACTTTTTAAGATAGATCTTAATAAATCTCCAAAATTGAAAAAAATTGTTCAAGATATAGAAAGAATTGAAGATGTTTCTGAATTAAAAAGACTTCGAGATAATTTCAACAACGGCACTCGGGATTTAATAAATAAAATCAAAAAAACACAAACTGAAATATCTAATATTCGCTCTCAGGCAATGGAATATCGAAATAAAAGAGATACACTAAATAAAGATGTTCAAGGAATTAAAAAGAATAAACTTACCACTTCAAATAATTTAAATGACTCGCGAACCCAGTTAAAAGAAGCAAAAATTCAAGCTAGAAAAAGTAATGATGGAAATAAACGTAAAGGAATCTCTGTTCAAATTGGTAAGAGTAAACGAAGAATTGATCAATTGGAGAAAAGGATTGAAACTGAAGATCTGGAATTAAAGGAAGAAAACCAAATCGTTGATGAAATTGATAAATTGGAAAGAACTCTTCAGGAATTGTTAGCACAAAATAAAAAATCGGATCAATTTAACAATCAAATTACAGAGATACGAAATTCGAGAGAGGAACTTAGGAACCTGAATAATACTTTACGGGAGAAAGCCGAAGAATCACAAAACTATCATTTACTTTACCTGGACATCAGCAAAGAAATGGAAGATCTAAGATCTGAAAAGCGATCATTGCAACGTGAATTAAATGAAAACAGATATATAGCTGATGTTTATCATCAAAGATTAATCGAAATGAGTCAAAAGATGAACAGACAAAAACGAATAACTCGTAAATCCCAATATCAAAATAAAAAGAAGGTTAAGAAAGAAATCCAGAAAATGACATTAGAAGACGCAAAGGACAAGATGTCTAAAGGGGTTAAGCTAAATATATTCGAAGCCCGTGCATTTTTAGAAGAGCAAGCAAATAAAAAATAATTTTTTTTTAACATCCTTTTTTTTCTCTATTTACTTTTGTCCACAATTATTACTACATTTCCCTTTTTATGTCCTTTGTCAACATATCTGTGAGCTTCAACAATTTGTTCCAACGGATAGCTTCTATCTATAGCCGATTTTATCTTTCCTGCTTCAATAAGATCTTTGAGAAAGATTAGGTCTTCAGTTTTTAAGTCTTTTCCATCACCCGAAGATTTATTAACGTTAAGATAAATTCCTGTCTTCTTTAGACACTTTTTATCCCATGAAGATGAAATTTTGTCTACTGCATCAAAAATAACATCATAAAATTCACCACTTTGGGTAAAATCCTCATTTTTATAATCGATTACCTTATCGGCTCCTAGAGATCTCACCATTTCTAAATTAGTAGTACTACAAACCCCGGTTACCTCTGCCCCAAAATATTTGGCAAGTTGTACCGCAAATGTTCCTACACTACCGGAAGCGCCATAGATCAAAACTTTATGTCCGTTCTGGATATTTGCCTTTCTAATAACAGTTAAAGCTGTTATTCCTCCGCCAGCAACAGGAGCGGCTTCCTCAAAAGTCATGTTAGCCGGTTTTAATGCCACCATTCCTTCTTTTCCCACCATTCCTTTACCAACCTTTTCATGCAGGCATATGTACTCGGCATAAGCACCAAAACCAAAACCAGCAAATGCAAAAACTTGATCATTTGTCTTAAACCGTTTTACGTCTTTTCCTACCGCTTCAACTTCCCCAGCTAGCTCAAACCCTAGTATAGTTATTTTTCTTGGTCCGCTGAGACCAAAATTTAATCGCGCAAAAAACCGAATCAAGGGATTGAATCTTTTAAAGCCATTTCGAAATGTCAAGTCCCCTTTAGTTACTGTTGTCGCATGAATCTTCACGAGTATTTCATTGTCCCTCGGGGTAGGTTTTTCAACTTCTTCTATCTTCAAGACCTCAGGTGGTCCATATTTTGTGTATACAATTGCTTTCATTTTATTTTCCATTATTTTCACCATTATATTTTTTAAAAAAACTGAATTTTTTTTTCTCGATCTGTTTGACCATAGTAGAATGAATTATTTTAAAGATTTTTTCGATATTATTCATGATATACTATTATTATTCTACTATATGGTGTATAGTATACATGCCTATAAAAAGATTTTGAAACCTATTTTTTCATCAATTTAATTAGATTAACTTGATTGATCTTCATGAATTATGATAGAAATCCGTCAATGTAGTTGAATTATCAGTAAAAACTATTAATACGAAATTAATAGATGGAAATAGGTAAATATATAAAAACTCCAGAAATAGATGCAATAATCCAGAATGTTAGTGAAAAAAGATATATATCTTCCTTGAAAACGGATTTAATCCATTTCAAAACATTCATGCTCATGTCCATGTTCCAAATTCAAGTGAATATGGAGATCTTTGTTATTTAATATCTTGATATTTTTAAGATCATGACAATCATCATCCATAATGGGGTGTTGATGAATTACGTGATCCTTTTTCTTTTCTCGTTTGAAGAAATTTTTCATATTTATATATGAAAATTTGAATTTATTAAGCCTCTATGCTTTTTTTTATAAGTAAATACATCAACTCATAAAATAATAATAAGAATACTCTAAAATAGGGGAATTCTCAGTTTACTCGATGAAGATATGAACACTTATTTTTTTAGCGAATTTTCAAATTACTATAAATTAGAATAAATTCGCATTGTTTAATTAAGAGAAAAACTTAGTTTTTTCTTGATGTCTTATGAATTTAATGAATGAAATAAGTATCTCTGATCCCAAAGTTGCAGATATGATAAATCGTGAAATAAAGCGTCAAGAGGAAGGGCTAGAATTGATACCATCCGAAAATTATACTTCACGTGCTGTTCTTCAAGCTGTTGGAAGTACTTTTACAAATAAGTATTCTGAAGGCTACCCAAAGAAGCGATACTATGGAGGAAATGAGATTGTTGATGAAATCGAATCTCTTGCTATTGAAAGGGCAAAAGAACTCTTTGGATGCGAACACGTGAATGTTCAACCGTATTCGGGTTCACCGGGAAATCAAGCTGTATATTTTGCTTTGTTAAATCTGAAGGATAAATTTCTGGGTTTTAACTTAACATCTGGAGGACATTTGACACATGGAAGCCACGTTAATTTTTCAGGAAAAAAT
>JAUWOE010000245.1 GCA_030612265.1 Promethearchaeum sp. | reverse complement strand
GGAAAGCGGAGGTACTGGGGATCAATCGGGGATCAAAACCATAGGAATTTCTTCCAGAGGGATAAATATGGGGTGAGCGAATCGGGTCTCCTCCCAATCCTGGTTCAATAAAACCCCCTTCAAGCCCTCTAATAATATTTTTAATTTCAAGAGAATTTTCCAAATTCGAGATCAGTTGAATAACCCAATTCTTCAAGGGATTCAAGATTTCACTAACGCTCGAATCTTTATTAAAAAGATTTTCCGGGAATTCCGATTTATCAACAAGGGATGAAATTATTTTAGCTAAATCGTGAGGGAATCTAATGGAATCATTTTGTTTCTCAATAAATGTTAAATTTTCTTGAACTTTTGCAGGAATTTCACCCGAATGTAGTAATATTTGAAGAATTAAATCTTTTTTTTCTTCTAAGGTAAATTTTTTACCTAAAACATGAAGTCCCATCGGAATAACTGCAGTTTTGTATCGATATAAAATATCTTCAAGTTCATTTATTGAATTATAGTTTAATTCCAACTTTTCGGCAAGATTACGGATATCACTTAAAATCTCGAGTTCATTCTCTTTTTCTTTATCAATACTCATCTCTTGCTTAACGTCATTTTCCTTTTGATATTCTAACAAGAATTGTTCTAGTCTGGAATAATCTTGATATAAATCCGAGTTCTTAAAAGTTGGTCCAGCATGATTAATTATTACGGCGTTTCCTCTTCTTTTTGCGATAGCTGACTCGCTAGTATTAGTGATATGATAATAATATAAATTTGGCATAGAACCAATCAGGTTGATGGAATAATCGTTTGGACCTCCCGAAGTTTCTTTTCCCGGCAAAAATTCAACTGTTCCATGAGTTCCAAAGTGAATTAATGCATCAATTTTTAAAATATTTTCAAGATATCGATAGAATGCTAAATATTGGTGATGTGGAGGTAAATTTTTGTCATGGTAGTCATTTGGATCTCCTGAAACCATACTTCGGGCGGGTTGTAGTGCAATAGTAATATTCCCGAATTGTAATATAGGTAACTCAAAATAGGAATTATCAACATTGATGATTCCAGGAGGATCTCCCCATGTCGAAATCATGTCTTTTTGTAATTGATCAGGGAGTTTTTGAAAATATTGTAGATATTCTTCTACAAGCCACTTAGATCCTTTAAAATTTGAAACATTAATATACTTTGCTTGATTTAGAGCACCAGTTTCTAAGAAAAGATCCGAAAGTGTTTTTTCATCTGGTAATTCGTTTCCATCATAACCCTCTGCAATCAAAATTTTCATTAAATTCTTTATTGATGATGAAACATCTAAATATGCAGCATTTCCAATCTTATCTTCACTAGGGGGGTAATTATATATGATTATTGCTATTTTCTTTTCTGAATTTTTTTTGATCCTCAGATTTAACCATTTTTTGGCCCGTTTAACTACTAAATCAATATGAAACGAAAGTGGAAGTATTTCCATGACATTTGAATGAATTTCATCAGAATAACCTAAATTCTGCATACAACCTACCGTCATCATTTCAATTCTACCATCCAATTCCGGCATTACAATGGATATAATTTGGTTGATAGGAAGAGAGCCTTGAGTTGATTTAAGGTAATCTTCATAAGAAAGATCATATTGAATGATTGGATTTATATGTGGGATATTCATTTCTTTGTATAAATCTAAGGTAACGGAAGAATTTCCTCCAAATGGGCCTCCATTAAGTTGAAAATATTGAAGATTAATGATGAGACTTACTAAAAACCGATTTTTGAGGAAGAAAAATTCTCGATGGGCTTTTACATTAAAAATTACACTTGAAAAAACTGTGATGATGTTGAAATCAGACAATTTTTCAGCTAATTCTTTTACAATTGGTAAAGATTGTTCAAAATATAGTCCTCCATAAAAAAATAGACCAATCGTTTGTTTATTAGGATTTAGCGGTTTTATTTTTAACATATTCTTTAAATTATCGTAGAAAACATTGGATACTGGATCAAAAATTCCAATTTCGGGTATATCAATCGGTTTTGGAACTTTTATTTGGGGATAACCAAGATAATTTTTTAAAAGAAAAAGGAGTAAATTTTTATGGTTATCTGCAACCCCTGCTAACCCATTTGCCCAATAATCCCGTGTGTATGCCCAATTTCGTATATGTTTCAATTTTTTGATCGGGAATATTGTAGAAAATTTTCTCATGATACGGTCTATTTTCATTCCTTTATTGATTGCATCGGTGATATCATTAATCTCGTCAAAATTATATTCAATGGATGATTTTGGGAGGGGAATTGATTGTCCTTTAAATGTTCCAAGCTTAGTTAATCTCATTAATTGAGGATTTCCACCAAGTAATGTGATGATTTGTTTTTTCTCATACATTTCAGGAAATTCTTGTTCCATTAATTTGTATGATTCCTCAAGAATATCCACTGCCAAACAATGTCCTCGTATATCAATTAACATGATATCCGTATTAAATATCGCTTCTTTCAGTTTATTTTTCGATATTTTACCATCATTTACATCATTAAGAAAATAGCTATTAAATTCAAATATCTCTCCCAATTCGTTATATATGGCAATAATTCCCTCGGTCATCCATTTCATGAAAATAGTTGCGCTGATAATAGAAATAATTGGCTTTTTTTTGTCTTCCAATATTTGAATTTTAGTTCCCTTCATGTTATTTAAATCCATTTAGATATTTCTCTCAAGAATGCCCTCAATCTTTAGAATTTTTTGTAATTTTGCTTGATTGAGATCTTCAAGGTTTTCAATATGATAATATATGGCATTTGTTGATTTTTGGAGTTTTTTACACAGCTCTAACCTTACATCAGAATGTTCTGTATCAATGATTATCATTTCAGTCTTATTTTTAGCGATTTCTTCTCCAACTTTTAAAACATCATCGATAGCATCATGAATGTAAATATTATTCCTTGCATCGGTAATAAGAATTATTAATGGAATATAACCTGTCTTTTTTCTCGTTTCCTCTAAGGTAATATCCATTGCTTTAATCAATCCTGCAGCCAATGGAGTTGTACCTCCAGTAGGAATCTCTTTTAACAATTTATATGCTAAATCAATACTCCTTGTTGGTGGTAGTATGGTTTCGGCTCGATCTTTTCTAAAAACAACTAAGGAAACTTTATCCCGATAAATGTAATTTTTTTGAAGGATTGAAAAGATTACACCTTTTATTGCTTCCATTTTTTTGTTGACACCCATTGAACCAGAGCCATCTATACAGAAAATAATAAGATAACTGGATTTTCCACTTCTCCTTTTGGTTTGAATATGTTCTTCTTTAATTGTGATTTTTCTATTGTTATTAAGAGCGTTTCGATTTTCAGGCTCAACGGCAGCATTATTCAGAGTTTCATTCAATGCAATATCTTGGTTAGTGGAAAATTTGAATGAATTTGGACGTTGACCTCCAATATATTTCCCCCGATTACTATGAGTAGGATGGGAAATCCTTTGACCTGATGTATTCATTGTTTCCCGTTTTTTGTTGTTTGGAAGAATTTTATCAACATTAATCGATTCATTAATTTGGAATTTTTCTTCTTTTGTGTTGTAGATCATTTTATCATTTGATAATTGGTTTAAATCATTAAGATCGATTGATTGATTATCCATATCGCTCTGATTATTTTGAAGATTTTTCTCTTCCAGTTTTGGATCTTCTTCCTCTTTTTCGCCATCAAATAATTCTTCTATCTTTGAATCATCAATATTTTGATCTTCAAAGGGTAAACGACGTAAACGATGAATTAAGGCCAATTTTGCTGCCTCTTTGATATCTTTATCTTCCACGGTTAATCGATTGTTAAAAGCCGCAATTGTTTTCGCTGTTCGAGAGATTGTAATATCAGCACGATGACCATCTGTTTGAAAAGCAATACATATTTCTGCTATTTTTTTTAATGCTCTATCAGAAATAGTAACAGATTTCAAGATTTCTCGAGCCTGAACGATTTGCTGACTTAATTTTTGTTGCTCTTCTTCAAATTTATGATAAAAGCCAGATTGATCTTCTTGATATTCTTCCGAATATTTAATAATAAGGATTCTTTGATCCACATCTTCAATACGTTCAATATCCACACTTAATCCAAAACGATCTAATAATTGTGGTCTGAGATTTCCTTCCTCAGGATTCATTGTACCGATTAAAATAAAATTTGATGGGTGGTGAAAACTAATTCCTTCCCGTTCGATAATGTTTATTCCCATGGCTGCACTATCCAAGAGAACATCTGCCACATTATCCGCTAGTAGATTAACTTCATCAATATATAAGATATTTCGATTAGCATCTGCTAGGATTCCCGGATCTAAAGCTTTTATTCCTTTCATAAGTGCATCCTTCATATTTATAGATCCTACAACTCTATCTTCGGTTGAATTGATGGGTAGATTAATTACTTGCATTTTTTTATATTCTATTTGTTCTGGTGTAAAACTTCCATCTAGAATCTTTTTTTGGCAATCATGACACGCCTCTTTTAAGTTATTGGGATTACAGTTAAATGCACAGTTTTTTACACTTCTAATTTCGGGCAATAAATCTGCAAGGGCTCTTACAGCTGTTGTTTTTGCAGTTCCTTTCGTCCCTTTTATTAAAACGCCTCCTATCTTAGGATTGATTGCATTTAGAATAAGTGCCAGCTTCATACTCTTTTGTTCAATAATGGCTGTGAATGGAAATGGTTTATAGTGTGTCATTGCTTCTCATTGACTCTAATTTTTAATTTGTGAAGAATAGTTTGCATTTTTCTTATATGTTATGAATAACTGAATTTAAAACTTGGATTTGAATCTAAAAAAAAAAACAATTTATCTACTCATAATAATCTTTAATTTTGCTTAAATTTTGTGGATTCACTAATATTTATAATAGTATTTTTTTTAGATTTGTATGCCTTTTATTCCCTTCCATTTTGGTGTGGCCTTACCCTTTATTTTATGGGATTGGAAGAAAAAACGAATCGATGCTTTGAGTGCACTGGTAGGTACGGTCATAATTGATATTCGTTCTGTTATTCTTTTCCTTTTTTCAGTGAAAGGGATATGTCGGTCCTTCATGGACCTCTTCATACTTATCTGAAAGGCAAAATTTAATAAATAACGGAAAAGAATGGAAAGTGGCTGCAAGAGTCTCTAAATAAAACTCAACATTGTCGAAATCGAGAGGGTGATTTAAGAGATTTCCTCGAATTTTAAATTCATCTAGTGATCCCAGATTTAAAAGAAATTCGGGTAATTGAGTAATATAATTTTCTTGTAAATTGAGAATTTCCAAAAATTCCATATATTTTATGCATTCCAGAACTTTTTTTAGACCACAATCTTCTAGAAGTAGTCCAACAACCTCATTTTTTTTTAAAACAATTCCGCGATAAAATAAGATTTCTCTATATTCTTCTCAATATTGGCTTTTTTTTCATGGTTTTTTCTTCAATGTTTGAAATTTTCAGCGGATTCTTTCCGTTATGGAAATACTTTTATTCATTTTCTCTAATTTTGTGGTTTTTGATGTTCCCGGCTTTTATCGAGCAAGGTAAAGAGATTGTAATCTTTGAAATTAAATCAAGCGAAATTGCCCATAGGATCATATCGAGAGTATCGCAAGTGTCTCTTCTTATTTTAGCTAACTTTATTTTTTCCTTCAACTTGCAGGAAAAAAT
>JAUWOE010000134.1 GCA_030612265.1 Promethearchaeum sp. | reverse complement strand
AGATATGTTCCTGTATTCCATTCATTCCTTTGTGATAATCTTGAGCACCCGAAAGTTGATAATATGGAGTCCGGTAGGTATAGGTACTCACAGATTCTAAACAAACTCCTTGGGTTACAAGTGATAATATATCACAAAATTCACTAAGAGTGGTTCCATGAATCGTTGCACCAAAATTTAGGAGATCCAAAAACATGGCATCATTAAATACTAGCTTTGCGCTGAGGTCATATTCTTCCATTAATCTTAAGGAAGAATCAATTACTGGGGCTGCAGCAGTGGCTGACATCGGCCACCAAAACATAAGATCGTCCATTGAAGTGTAACCAAAGCCGTATGTGGGACCATCATCTAAATTTAAACTACTCCGTTCTTTATGTTCATTACTTACAGCTGCATGTTCAGCGATATCTTCTAAAATCGGAGGTGGAACGTATTTTTCGCTTACTGCAATTGAAATTGCTCCCCCATTACTTCCATCATTTATATTGTGCTTGCTAATTCCAAGCAATAACCACGCAGATTCAGAAGGAGATTCTCGGCTAGCAGGAGAATCAACTGAAGTTCCAACTTGTCGGCTATCCTCTGTACGTCCATGGGTTGTTGCATAGATACTAAGGTAAAAATTATTAGCAAAATCAAAAGCTATGAGATCTACTAACATCATAGCTTTCGTTGAAATAGGTTTATCTTCGGAAAATTCAACCAAATTCATTAGAGCTATTAAATCTAAGGTGAAATAAATATTCGAATGCCATTCAGAAAATCCAAACTGAGCTCGCCACCCGATCCAACGATTTATCAGTGGAATAGCATGATTAACATGGTCTATACCAGTCATTTCTGAATTTGAAAAAATTTCATCGGGATATAACTGTCCCGCCAGTAATTCCGCTGCATGGAAGAGAATCATATGATTTTCCGTCCAGAAATACATCTCATCAGTGCCGGGTTCGGTGATCCAATATTTAAAATTAAGAATTGTTTCTTTTAATTCCGCCTTCAATTCAGAACTTAGAATATTTGTGATATTATCATAATAAAGGATTCGCAAATACACATTCACATCAAAATCCGATGTATCTTCATAGTTATTAACATCCTCAAGAGTATTTCGAATTGAAGTTTCATTAATAGGAAGACCTAAATAAATACGTGCTGCTTGGGCATGTAAACCATTATTTTCATGGGTTCCATTTAGATAAAGATCTTGACGTTCTGCGAAAGTTAGATTTGAATATTGAAATAAATCTTTGAAATAATTCGTATTTGAAGATTGCGGAATATCTATCCCAAACCCGAAGAAAAAATATATCGGATTAATTATGAATAATAAAATCAAAGCAAAATTGGCATTTTTTTTCATATTATTATATTTGTTGTTTCAATTCAAAAATATTTACATAGTCAGTCGATAATTTTAATATCATGAATCAATTTGCAGACACTTTAAAAAAACATTTTTTAATTCCGGTTGTTGCAATCGAGAGTTTGGATAATGTTGTCCCACTAACACAAGCTTTTTGCGATGCAGGTATAAAGTTTCTGGAAATAACCTATCGAAATGAAAATGCGGGCGAAGCGCTTAGAATTCTTCAAAAAAATAATTTTGATATCATAATTGGAGCGGGAACTATTCGAACTCTAGCTCAAGCAGAGGAAGCGATAGAATGTGGTGCAAAATTCTTGGTGAGTCCTGGATATAATAAAGAAATTATTCAATTTGCAGCAAAGAAGAATATTCCGTTTGTTCCAGGAGTGGATTCTACTCTAGGTATTGAATTAGCTATTTCGGAAGGATTCAATTTGTTAAAATTTTTTCCAGCTGAGATATCTGGAGGCATAAAATGGTTGAAATCTATTAAAAGCCCATATCCAGAGATAAAATTTATCCCCACAGGAGGGATCACTCTCGAAAATTTGTCTTTTTACGTAAAATTAGCCAACGTTGTAGGAGTTGGAGGATCATTTCTTGCCCCTAAAAACCTTATTTTAGATAAAAAATGGGACAAAATTGTATTAATCTGCAAGGAAGCAATAAAGATAGTTGAATTGGATAGAGAAAGATTATGAATTATTATAAAAAAAAATTGGTGAAATGTGACTGAAAATATGAAAAATTATGTAGTAACCTTGGGAGAAATAATGCTTCGGTTAAAATCTCCTGGATTTGAACGATTATTACAAAAACTAGTGTTAGAAGCAACTTTTGGAGGGAGTGAATCTAATGTAGCTATTTCACTTGCTAATTTCGGTGTGAATTCTCGATTTATATCTGCTCTCCCAAACAATGACTTGGGTTTAGCTGCAATTAGATTTTTGAAATCCATGTCTGTGGACACTTCGTGTATCCAAATACAAGGGGAACGCTTAGGAACCTATTATTTAGAGGCAGGATCGGGTCCCCGACCTTCAAAAGTGATTTATGATCGATCATATTCAAGTATTTCACAAGCTAACTCAGAAGATTTTGATTGGGACTTGATTTTCAAAGATGCAAAATGGTTTCATATCTCTGGTATTACACCCGCGTTATCTCAAAAATCTGCTGATTTAACCCTTCGAGCTATTAAGTTAGCTAGGAATTTGGGTATAAAAATTTCTTGTGATTTAAATTATCGTAAAAAATTATGGAACTACGGAAGAACTGCCAAAGAAATATTAAATGAATTTATACCTTTCATTGATGTACTTATTGCTAATGAGGAAGATCTTCAAAAATCATTAGATATTGAGCTGGATCAAAGAATTGGAACTGATGAATTAAATCCCAAAAAATATGAAAAATTAATGAAACAAGTTTCGGGACATTTTCCAAATATAGAAATAATTGCAACTACCCTTCGTGAAAGTTATTCTGCAGATCAGAATGATTGGAGTGCATTATGTTATGTAAAAGCGACAAAAACAACGTTTTTCTCAAGAAAATATTCACTAAAAAATATTGTTGATAGGGTAGGAGCAGGAGATGCTTTCGCAGGTGGGTTTATTTATGGAATTTCTACTAAAATGAACATTCAGGGAGCGTTAGAATTTGCCGTGGCAGCTTCTATGTTAAAACATACGATTCCAGGAGACATTAATCGAGTTTCGGTTAATGAAGTAAATCACCTTTTAGAAGGGGAAGCTTCTGGGCGCGTTCAACGTTGAATCCAAACAGTAGAAGCTAATAGAGGTAGATATTATGGGAAGAAAGAAATTAAATTATGGCATGGTTGGTTATGGATTAATGGGATGGGGGCATACCCTTGAATTAAAATTAGCCCCAAAATTGAGAGGGAGAACCAAATTTAGTGCTTGTTTTGATCCCAATCAAAAACAACAAGACAAACTAAAGAAAAGAAAAAATGTAAAAATTGCAGAAAATTTCGAAGATTTATTGGATACTCCAGATCTTGAAGCTTTAATCATAAGTAGCCCCCCACAATATCATGCAGATCAAGTTATTGCTGGGTTAGAAGCGGGATTACATGTTTATTCAGAGGTTCCTATGGCGATAAAGGAAGAAGATATTAATCGAATAATCTATGCAGAGGATAAATCAGGAAAGAAGTATCAATATGGAGAAAATTATGCTTTTCTTTCTGAAGTGTTGTATGCAGCCCAACTTTCTTCAAGCGGAAAAATTGGTCCTGTAGTTTATGCTGAAAGTGAATATCTCCATGATGTAACATATCGATGGCGCCAGGACCATAAGGGAGGACCCGAAACCCCCCGTATTGAGTCATGGTATTCCCTTATAGAACCGATGGAATATGCTCACACGATTGGTCCAGCACAAGTGGCATTAGGAGGTCTCGATTCGCCAATGCCCTTTATTGAGGTAAAAAGTTATATTAATTCTATTGGTGGGCTTAATGGAGATCCTATCTGTCGCCCTTCAGGTTCTTTTCAAGTCGCTTTATTTAAATCAGAAACAGATGCAATCGCAAAATGTGCCAATGCTTATATATTTGCTCGCGAACCAACACGAATGACATTACAACTAACGGGAAGAACTGGAACATATGAATGTTATCATATAGGGAGAGCGGGGAGGCTATTTTTAGCTGATGATCATATTATTAAATTTCGGCACAGAAAAGGACGTGCTTCCCGGATTGGTAAGATTGCTTTGTCTCGAGTTGTGCCTTGGGGGTTAGGTACCTATTTTGGAGCTCAACCCCGAATTTTTGATGATTGGTTGTCAGCTATTGAAACGAATACACTACCATCCCTCAATGCAAAAGTGGCAGGGAATATGTGTATGGCTGGAATCTGTGCGGCAAAAAGCGCCCATCAAAATAAGACAATAGATATTCCTGTATTTACTTCAAAAATATAAAAAAAGTGAACTACAGTAAAAGCCAAATTTTCCTTAAATTTTTTAACTAACTTTACTTTTCATTTTTTTCTGATCAATTATATTTCCCAATATCCACCATACCTTCATAAAATTTAAGATATAAATTTCTTAGTGAACATTTTTGCTTTAGAGAAATTTCCAAGTAAAAATACTGAGCATAATCCATTAGATAGAGAAAACAGGAAAAATCAAAGAAAAATGAAAAAAAAAATCATACCTTAAATTAAATGCTTCATAAGAGCACTTAGGCGATTACTTATAATGGGAACAAAAATTGTATCTAAAATTTTTCTTAATCCGGAACATACGGTATTTGAGATGATAGTAGAAGCCCCACTTATAGCAAAAAAAGCTCATGGCGGAAATTTCATAATTTTACGAATTGATGAATATGGAGAACGTGTTCCGCTAACAGTTGCAGATTTTGATAGAGAAAAGGGAACAATAACAATGGTAATAATGGCAGTTGGCAAATCAACAACACAATTATCGAAACTTGAACCGGGCGAGCAAATCGTGGATTTTATTGGTCCACTTGGAAACATAGCTCATATCAAAAAATATGAAAACCCAGTTGTGTTTGTAGGCGGAGGAGTCGGAATTGCACCGTGTTACCCTCAAGCTAAAGATATGAAAGAAGCGGGAAATTATGTCATCAGCATTTTGGGAGCTCGAACAAAAAATCTCTTATTTTGGGAAGATAAATTCAAAGAAGTCTGTGATGAAGTTATTATTACTACAGATGATGGATCTTACGGCAAAAAAGGATTCGTTACTGATAGATTAAAAGAACTTATGCAACAGCGCCCTTTAAGTCATGTCATTGCAATTGGGCCTTTAATCATGATGAAGTTTGTTTCATTGCTAACTAATGGAGAAAATGATGAGGGATTACCTAAAGTTCCAACAACGGTTTCGCTTAATACCATTATGGTGGATGCGACGGGCATGTGCGGTGGATGTCGATTTCAAACACTCCATGGTGAAACTAAATTTGCTTGTGTTGATGGCCCAGATGTAGATGGTCATGATGTTGATTTTAACAATTTATTTAAACGGAATAGTAGATTTGTAAGAGTTGAAAAAAATAGACTGGAGAAATATAATGAACAATGCAAAGCATTAGAAAAATATTGTGAGGAACAAGAATAGGGGGAAATAAATATGCCAAAAGTAGAAATAATTAAAGAAAGAACACCAATGCCGCATCTAGATGCTAAGATTAGAGCTCACAATTTTAAAGAAGTAGCTTTAGGATTCACTGAAGAAATGGCTCTTGCAGAAGCTAAAAGATGCATACAATGTAAAAATCGCGCTTGTGTTAAAGGATGCCCTGTTGAAGTAGCAATTCCCGAATTTATCGCATTAATTCTTGAAAAAGATTATCGTGGTGCCTTAAAAAAAATAAAAGAAACAAACGTATTACCAGCAATTTGCGGTCGTGTTTGTCCTCAAGAGACCCAGTGTGAACAATATTGTACTTTGGGAAAAATTAAAGATTCTAAACCAGTAGGAATAGGCCGTTTAGAAAGATTTGTTGCGGATTGGGATTTAACTAATCCGGAAGAAATTTCTCCAGAAGATGTTTATTGTGAAGATGTTGATGATGATAGAGTAAAGGTTGCTATTATTGGAGGTGGCCCTGCGGGTCTCACTTGCGCTGGAGAATTGGCAAATTTGGGATATTCTGTTACAATTTTTGAAGCATTTCATAAAACTGGTGGAGTTTTAGTATATGGAATTCCAGAATTTCGGCTACCTAAAGATATTGTTCAAAAAGAAATTGATCAATTAAAAGCATGTGGAGTCAAGATTGAAGTAAACCGAGTTATTGGTCAAATCTTAAATATCGATGATCTTCGGGAAATGGGATTTGAAGCATTCTTTATAGGTGTTGGTGCGGGATTGCCTGTATTTCTTAGAATACCCGGAACTGAGTTGAATGGGGTATTGAGCGCTAATGAATATTTAACCAGAGTTAATTTAATGAAAGCTTATGATCCAGAATACGATACCATGGTAGATCTCGGAAAAAATGTTGCAGTATTCGGAGGTGGTAATGTTGCTATGGATAGTGCACGAACTGCTTTGCGACTTGGAGCCGAAAAAGTAATGGTTGTATATAGAAGAAGTGAAAACGAAATCCCTGCACGGCGCGAAGAATATGAACATGCAGTTGAAGAAGGTGTTGAATTCCATTTCCTACGAAATCCAACAAAAATTATTGGAGATGATGAGGGTTTTGTAAAAGCGATAGAAGTTTTAAAAATGGAATTGGGAGAACCCGATGCATCTGGTCGCCGAAGACCTATTGCTCAACCAGGAACAGAATATATCTTAGATGTAGATCTGTGTATCATGGCAATTGGAGCAAAAGCAAATCCACTTTTAACTAAAAAGACAAAAAATTTGAAACTTAATAAGTGGGATTATATTGAGGTTAATGAAAAAGGTCAATCCGTATCGATCCCAGATGTTTTTGCAGGTGGAGATATAGTAACTGGTAGTGCAACAGTAATCAGTGCAATGGGTGCTGGAAAGAAAGCAGCCGCAAGCATTCATGAATTTCTAACGAATCAATAAATTTAAAGTGAGAAGAGTTTAGTTCTTACACTTGATTTTTTATTCATTAAACATTTCATGATTTATTTCTTATGTCTGAGAATGAACAACCAAAAAAATTTAGTCTACCACAAATTATTTTCATTTCTTTGATGGTTTCAGCTAATGTTGGACTTGATCTTCTTGTAAGCCCTGCTTTTATTGCTTTAACAACCCACATTGTAGCAGGTTTGCTGATAATGGTCCCAATTAACTTTCTTTTTATTTCACTTACTCGATTTAGTGTTGATAAATTTGGGACATTAACCATTTATATGATAGTTTTTGGGGCCATTTCTGCACCATTACCTTTTTGGGGAGGAATTGCAGGAATTTTTAAGTTGTTTTTGGGATTATTGATTGGAATTCTCTTAGATTGTGCTTTTCTTTTTAGAAAAATCACTCTGAAAATTGTAATGGGAGCTATTCTTGGAGCAATAATTTGGTGGCTACCGACGTTTATTATTTGGCAATTATGGAATTTACCGATTGTTGAAGCTATGAGCAACATGTTAAAAGCGGGGACCCAACAATTTACTATGGGAAATGGATGGATTGATTTATCTGGTTTTTTAGATTTACCAATAACAGAATTTAATTTTGAACTAATCAAATTCGCAATTATTTGTGGATTAATTTCTGCTGTCCCTGTCTTAATTACTTGCATAATCGGATATCAACTGTTTTTACAAATAAAGAAAACCTCGGTATATGAACGATTTACAAATTATCAATAAAAAATAAAAAATCGGTGAATATTAAATGAATGAAAAAGGTCAAAACCCAATTATTGAAATAGAAAATCTATCATTTGCCTATAAAACCAACAATTGGATAATTAAAGATGCAAATTTTACCGTAAATAAAGGAAAAATTCTTGGAATTGCAGGTCCTTCAGGAATAGGGAAAACAACTTTAGGTTATATCTTAAAAGGAATTATCCCACATTCAATTCGAGGTAAATTGGAAGGAAATATTAAATTAAATGGCTTAAATGTCAAAAAATTGAGTATATCAACTATTGCGCGCTCGGTTGGAATGGTGTTTCAAAATTTGAACGCACAATTATTTAGCAACACAGTTAAAGAAGAAATTGAATTTGGATTAAAAAATCTAAAGATGGATCCTTCTTTGGCGATCCAAGCAATGAAGAAACTAAAAATTGAAGATCTATCCAATAATTCACCGATGAACTTATCAGCAGGACAGAAACAGCGCGTTATCTTAGCTTCAATCATGGCTTTAAAACCAAAAATCTTAATCTTAGATGAGCCATCAGTTTATTTGGATCCAGCGAATAAAATACGACTTAAGGAATGGTTGATAAAGCAAAATCAAGAATTTCAAACTACTATACTAATTGCAAGCAATGATCCTTGGTTAATTGGTGAATTGTGTGATGAGATTTTATTCTTCAAAAATAAATCAATAAAAAAAATTCAGAAATCCGAAATTATGATGGAAAAAACAAGCTGGAGATGGTCATATACATGAAGCAAGAAAAAAAATATAGGTATGGAATCCATCCAGCAATCAAATTAACTATATTAATCGTATTCACCATAATTTCCTTCCATCCATTGTTTTATGATTACCGTTGGGTTTTTTTAATATTTGAAATCTTATTAGCAGTAATTATTCGCTTAAAATTTCAACATCTGAAAGGATTCATTAAATTCCTTCTAATAAATTTTCTCGGATTTTATTTTTTGTTTTATTTTATCGATTTTTCTTGGATCCAGGCACTAATTCATCTTTTTGATTACATTCTAACCATTTCCATCCTCTCTCTTCAAGCATTTATATTTTATGCAACAACTCCACCCTTTGAATTAATTATTGGACTAAAAACCTTGAAAATTCCGGGAAATATTGCATTTGCAATTAGTATCGCGATTTCTTTTCTTCCTATTATTTCAAATGAAATTAGAGAAGTTTTAGTAATGCAGCAATCCAGAGGATATAAATTCAGATTATATAACTTAAAACCGATAATCATCCCAACTATCTTAGGAGTGATGGATTATTCCACAAACCTTGCGATGTCTTTAGAAGCGCGGGGTTTTAAAATTTAGTAATTATTTATCAAATGTTATCCCACAAATTATTTCAAACAGCTTTTTTAATTCAGAGGAGTTTTCATGATTCAATAATTTAACTATATTTGGATCTAAATCAGATAATAAAATAGGTTGATTAGAATCTATGCATTTTGAAATATCTTGGCATATTTTTGTATATTTTAAACTAGTTTTAGTATTCATCGAATTTAGCAGCTTTAATGCATCATTTGAGTTATCTTCCTTTCTTAAAAACTTACATATAATACACACAAGACCAAATGTATAAGCTTTCATTGATTTTTTTCCGATTTCATTTTCAGATTTAGCAGCAATCCAATAATTCTTTTGAGCTAAATCTAGATAATTTTTCAATATTTCTGAGTTTTCCTTGGATAATTTTTTAGTATAAAAAGCAGCTTCTATGAACAAACTTCCTGCAACATAATGATTTTCTAATTTTTGTTCTGTATTTGCAAGATTTTTAAGAAATTTGATTAAATCATTATTGATATTTGTAGGATCTACATCAATGAATTTTATTAAAGCTTCAGCAGAAATATAATTTAGAATAGTAGATTTAAGATTATTAATTTTTAGAGCATTTTTTCCTGCTAGAATATATAAATCATAAGCTTTTCTATATTTTTTAAGCCCTTTAAACGTTTTTGCAGCATCTTCATAATTAGAAGCTGCTTCATTATATTTTTTAGCTTCAAGATAATAATTCCCTGAAGCATAAAAACAACTAGCACTATCCAAAGAGAATTTAAAAGATTCTTTGTAGCACAAAGCAGCACCACGATAATATGAAGCTATTTGTGTCAATTCTAATTTGTTCATTAAACCTACTTTTGCCAGTTCAACATAAACTCCCGCTTCTTTACGTGAGAATTGCAAAAATTTATCTTGATTATTTAAATTACCATGCAAATTTTTTATAATTTGATATAACTGGGAAAGGAGGATATATTCTTGTTTTGCTTCATTTTCTGTGGCTTCTTTTCTAAAATAATCAAGAGCCTTATAAGTAATATTCTGCGATTCTTTTGAGTTTTGTATATCTTCATAAGCTAATTTCAAAATATTGTATGCATTTGCTATGATAGAATAATCTTTAATACT
>JAUWOE010000087.1 GCA_030612265.1 Promethearchaeum sp. | reverse complement strand
GCGCGGTGGACATAATGAATTTCCCAAATTAATAGAAAAACACGTGCAACCAGGTTTGATTGTCTATTACCTAAAATAAAGAATGTAATGAAAATAATAGGTGGAATACATTCCATAATAACCCATCCTAAGGTGTTATCAATTTGCGACCCCCATTTTTTGCTATTATAACGTCCATACCCTGCACTAACAAAAAAGAGAGTAATAAAAACGATAGCACCGATTGCAATTAGGATGTACCACAATATATTCCAGAAATCATTTTCACTGAAAATTATAATATTAACTCATCCCGACAAATTTCTTAGAAAAGAATCAATTAAATAACTATTATTCGTATATTAAATAAATTCAATTGAAAAAAACATCAATTTATGTAGACCTACATAAGAATGTGAACTCTATATAAAGAGAACAAATAGTTTTGAGAAAGGATTAAACTAAAATGTCAATTTTTATCACCGGAGCTACTGGGCAAACGGGTAGCCAACTCGTTGAATATTTAATTGAAACTCATAAATTGGGAATTTCTAGTCCAACAGATATTATTTGCTTAGCTCGGGATTTAAGAAAGGCCGATTTTCTTAAAAAGCTCGGTGTCCTTATCGAAGAAGGAGATCTTCTCGATTTTAAAAACCTACAAGATATTATGAAAAAATATGAAATAGAGTACATATTTCATTTTGCAGCCAATCTAAACCAATATAACTCCTTTCAAGAATTATACGATTCAAATTGCACCGGAACAACTAATATGCTTGATGCGTTTGTTTCCTCACCAGCGAAATGGTTTTTTTATGCGAGCTCAATAAGTGTGTATGAGGGGTATCTAAACAAAGAAAAATTTCAAGTTTTCGATGAATCAATGCCTCTTGGGGGTATAGATCCTCAGAAAGATAACAAATATGCAGTTACAAAGAGAATAGCAGAAAATTCTGTAAAAAAATTTTCTCAAAAATATCCAAAAAAGAATTTTATAATTACTCGCTTAGGTCCGATTTGTGGACCTAGAGATCGCATGATTATACCTTCATTTGTAAAAATTCTACCATATCCCATTCCAAAATTAATAGATAAAGGTAAAGATACATTTTCTCTCACACCATCGCGTGATATTGCTCGAGCAGTCGTTTTTTTAACAAAATTTGATAATATTTCAGGTGAAGTTTTTAATATTGTAGGAGCTCCGGTGTCATATGAAGAAATTTTTGAATATTTCAGCTCATATTATAATCGAAAACCTCCAAAAGTATCGCTCCCATATTGGCTGTTTAAGGTATTTATCCCATTTCTAACTGTCATTAGAAAGATTGTAAAACGTAATTTAATGATTCAAACTATATTTTCTGAAGCTGCCCTTAACTATTTGGGTAGGACAATAACATATAAAACGGAAAAAATTCAAGATTTAGGTTTTAAATTTAAGACTTCAGCAAAAGAAGCCATATTAACCGGATTAATAGAAATGGATCCAAATAGGAAATTGGTAAAAGCAAATATAAAATTGAAGAAAAAAGATGAAAAAGAGAAAAAATCGAAAATTTTTGATTTTATACATATTTTTAAGAAAAAAATAGGCCAGAAATACTGAAAAAAGATAAATTTATAGCACAAACCCTTTTATTAGGGATAATGTGATAACATTTTTAATTTCTAATAAGATAAAATATTAATTGTCAAAAAATCACATTTTTTTTAAATTTTCGAGCTTTTAAAAATATATAAGGGAAACTTAAAAATGCCTCAGAAGAAGAAAAAATTATCGCTTGAAGAAGCTCGGGCTCTTTTTTCAGATAAAACAGATCGACCAAAAAGAAACAGAAAATACTCAAAAAAAAAAACAAGTTATTCTAATAAGAAATCTTATTCCTTAAATAAAGATCAAATTCACAAGCGTATAGAACAGCTTGAGAGAAAGGTAATGGAGGGAAATCTTGAAGAAAAGGAAGAACTGAAAATTCTAAACGAAATTGAAAAATTAGAGAAGCAAATTCAATAACGTGATTGAATATTAAAAAAACTAAAAAAATTATTATAAAAATATTATTGGGAAAGGCTCCGAAGAAGATTCATGCATTCTATATTTTTTCCGTATTGTTTTTCTATTTAATTATCACTATCATTTCAATCTGTTTATATCCTGAACCATATTCTATTTTTAACCACGTTAGTAATTTAGGGAGTAAATCTACCAATCCTAATGGATATCTATTATGGAATATTGGAACAGTAATTCTAGGTTTACTTTTGATTCCACATATGATCTATATCCATAAATACTTCATTTCTTCATTTCCAAGATTAGGTGTTCTGAATTGTGTTTTTGGAATAATTTCCTCTATAGGTTGGAGTTTGATAGGGATTTTTCGTGAAGATTTTATTACTGCCCATTTTATTACTGCTTCAATTGCATTTATTGGATTAATGATCACTTTTAATCTTGATCTTATCATCCTTGTCAAAAATAGTTCTGAATTCAAGAATAAGGTTCATTTTAGATATATTTTAGTCCATTATATTCTACTAAATTTGATTTTTTTGATATCTGTTATATTACCAAATTTGGATTTTTTCTTTCCAGATAGTTTGATAAATTTTAATTCACTATGGCTTTCTTATCCTCCATGGGAATGGTTATTTTTTATCATCCTTCTACTTTTTATTCTAAATCTGTTCTTTTTAATGCCTGAAAAATCAGAAAAATCTATTGAATAGATTTTTGAGAATTACGACTTAGAAAGGAATTGAGTTTTTTAGAAAATGACCGAATAACAAATTCTAAAGAGATATTTTTATTCTGCTTTTTATCCAAAAAATAAAAAATCAACCAAATAATAGCTTCAAACCCGATAAAATAGAACCAAATATTAATATAATTAAGGGAAAAATTGGAGTTTATGAAAAATGGAATATATAAAAGCAAATAATGCCCAATGTAAATGCTTAATGAGTATTTTCCATATATATTAAAGAGATTAGACGGTTTAGGATAATGTCCTTTTAGATCAATAATGTAAAATGACACTATAGCGAACATTATTTGCCAACCTGCACAATAAAAGACCCAAGCATAGGAATTAGGCATTATAAAGAACGGTAAAGTGGATATTTCAATATTTGGATGAGTGTTTAACCATTCTATTGCCCCATAATAATCTCTTTCAGAATTCGCAGGTTTTAATCCAATAATTATACCAATAATAAAAAATCCGAAACCAATTAAAAACCACTTCCATAATGATTTTGAATTATATTTTGTTAAATCTTTATTATTCGCAGATATTTTGCTTTTTTTGGTATTTTTTTGAATAAATTCCCCAATTAAGGTTCCAAAAATAAAAAATGGAAAAAATATAAGAAATCCATCCCCGTGAAGAGGATTAAAGAAAACTAAAAAGATTATTCTTGCAAAAGATTCAACTTCATAACGAGGTAACATCCATGAAATAACAATTTCAGTTAAAAAAACCCAAATAATTGCTATTAAAAAACGAAAATATTTAGAAACCAATATAATTAGAATCCCAAATAAACGACAAATAGCGATGCATTGCAAGATATTCCAAGTCCAGAGTCCGCTAAACTCCACTTCACCAATTAAAGCTTGTAAACAATTAAATGTAAACGAAAGAATTATCATTATTATTGTACGAGAAAGAGATTTTTTTATTGTTAAATCTCGAGACGTCGATTTTTCTAAAATTTTTTGATAAGAAAATGCAAAACTAATTCCTGCCACGAAAGTGAAATTACTCGTTCCCATTATTTGAATGATTAAAAATTTTATGCCAATCGACCAAAATGAGTCCCATTCTAACCAGTAAGTTTCTATATGAGCCAGAATCATTAAAAAAATAGATATTCCACGAAGAAGATCAATGGCACCTACTCTTTTTTGCTGGATTTCTTTTGACATAAAATTTTACCACTCATTAAATAGTTATCCACTTTATTAAATAATTATATTGATGATTGATTCTGATGAGAGTTAGAACTTTTGATATTCTACGTGGAATTTCCATTCTATTAATGTTAATTACCCACGGGTTTTTATACTGGTTGGATCCTAAGGATGCTTATATTTTAATCATTTTCCGTTTAATTTCAAATACATTTCTTGTTAACGGCTTTATTTTTGTATCAGGACTCAGTTTTGGATTTTCTTGGAATCATCAAATCGAAAAAGGAGTTTTAAAAAAAGAAATTTATCGAAGATCATTAATTAGAACCCTTTTAATCCTTATTCTAAGCTTTATATTTAACATAGTAGCAGTTCTAATCAATGATTATGGGTGGAATAACATTTGGTATTGGTACGTTTTACAATCAATTGCACTTTCAAGATTAATTGGATTAGTTTTAATCAAAATTCCTAAAAGAACTCGGTTCTTATTTCTTATAATTTTGATAATATTGACACCTGTGTTATTAAATTGGTTTCAAATGAATAAAGACCACAACAATATAATGAATATTTTTTATTTTATTCTTTTTAATCAAATAAATGCGAATAGTATTTTGATTTTTCTTCCATTTTTCTTAATCGGAACAATATTCGGTCAAGAGATTTTTGAATTACATGGGTCAAAAGATTCTACAAAAAATATGTTAAAAAAATGGATATATTTGGGACTTATTATGCTATTGTCCGGAATTATTATCGGAATTCTACAGTTTGTTGATTCTGAGTTAGGAACATATTATATTATTAAATTAAATAGAAATCCCAACTGGAATGTCCAGACATTACCACTTTTTTTTATTAGGGGTTCATATGCATGGTGTATTTATAGCATCGGATGGGAAATCTTGATTTTAGTTTTTGTTTTCTATATTGTAGAAGTCAAACGAAAAAATAAGGGGTTAGAGGAAAAGTCGAACATATTATTGCTTTTCGGGAAATATTCCTTATCAATTTATTTTTGCCACTATCTATTTTTTATGATTCAATTGGAGCTCTCACCTGTTTTCATATGGCTTCCAATATTATTACTAATTCTCACTGTTTGGTTGGCTGTTCATTTTCTAAATCGTTGCGGGAAAGGAACTTATTCAATTGAATATCTAATTTCTTTCATTGTAAAAGGTAAAAATTGAAAAGAATGAATGAAAAAATAAAGTGAAATACATTACGAAAATCGCTAATTAGATTGATCTATTAAATTTATTAAATTTTGGAATGTTTCCGGGGGTAACAATGGTTTCATCGACTTTGAATAGAAAAAAATGGAAAACATTGTAGCTTGCCCTGAAAACCATTGATTTTCATCTATATCATATAATACCGCTTTCCCCTCACATTTTCTTATTTTATAACCGTTGAATTCTGTTAAAACAGGACATTTAAGTGGTAAACTTGTGGGCAATTTTGGCCCGAACGTCCTTCTATACCAAGATACAGAGATGTTGGTTTTCTCATTCATTCTTATGACATGCAAATAATTATCACTAAATTTAATAATATATAGATCACCTATGGTTTTTATTTTCGTTATAATGTAGTTACCTTTAAGAAGAGTCATAGGATTCATCAATATTGCACTATCATCTATTTTTCTTGCCGTAATCCGAACTCCAAGGTAACTTGCATTTAAACCTAAGAAAAATGTTCCTGGGATGATAAAAGGTAACAATGCTATTATGTATAATTCCTCGCTTAGTATATCACCAAATATTGTAAGTATTCCGAAAATCCCAAAAAATATTAAAAAAACACCGATTGCAATGCCTATAAAGGGATTTAATTTTTTATTATCTTTGATCATTATCTAATTGAAAGAAAACAAAAATTAAAAACGAATATGTTTATTGAAAGAAAAACAAAATCTAAAATAAAAAAAAATAATAACATACTCCCAGCAATTTTTCTCCCTTAGAGATTCACAGGATTTCCCATTTCATCGAAGAACCTGTATTTTGCTTTTCTGGCAGTAATAAAACGCCACATAACTTTAGTACCCGATAAAAATCGAATATCTTTTCCCGTACCCTTAACTTTTCGGATTTTTGGAACCAAATAATCTGCGACTGTTTCAGCTTTTTCGGCTAAAATATTAAAAATCTTTTTAGTTCCAATATCTGGGTCCCCTTTCAATAGAAAATCTGTCAATACCATTCCAGGACTTAAATCATGAATACCCACAGGAATATTTTTTGTTTCTAATAAAAGAGTTCTTTTGATCATAGGAATAGCCGCCTTTGATGTTGCGTATGTCAGTGAATTCGCATGAGTTCTCTTTCCATCTGAACCCATACCCTCCATATTGAAAATATGCCCATAACCCTGGGAAATCATTACTTTTAAAATTGCTCTACAACAATATAATGTCCCGATTATGTTCGTCTCTATTACTTGTTTTATTTGCGAAGTTTCCGTTTCAACTAAGGGTAAACGTTTATCTCCAGCCGTTCCTGCATTGTTTATCCAGATATCTATCTTTCCCAATTTATCAACTGCAAATTTCACCAAAGAATCTACTTGTTGGGCATCAGTAACATCACATGCAATGCCAAAAACTTTTTCTGTTCCATATTTTTTACCAAATTCATCAATCGCTTCTTTAACAGCATCATTCGATCTCGAAGTTATTATTACATTATCTCCAAATTCCAAAAACTTGTTTGCAAGAGCCTTTCCAATTCCTCTTGTACTCCCCGTTATTACAATTTTCATGTTTTTTACATATTTTCCTTTTGATTAAAATCCTCGGCTTTGATAAAATAAGATCAGTCGTGTAGATTTTAATATTCACGTATAAGACTTTAAGAAGTATTATAAGCCCTTTTTTCACTTAATTATCTTGTGAAAATTTGTATTTTTTATTTTTCTGGAACTGGAAATACTGAGATCATTACAAATCTACTTCAGAAGGAATTAAACAATCTTAATGCAGATGTAATTGTAATGAAAATCGAAACCATTATTAAAAAGAAAATCAAGGTAAAAACAGAGAAATATGACCTTATTGGAATAGGTTATCCAATTCACGCTTTCAACGCACCAAAAATAGTTTATGATTTTGTTCATCAGCTTGAATTTGATGAAGGAAAGAAAGCATTTACTTTTAGATCATCAGGAGATCCTTTCTTAAACGGTGGATCCACTAAAATGTTGAGAAATAAATTAGAAGAAAAAGGATTTGATGTGTTTAATGAAAACTTATCGATTATGCCTACAAATGTATTTCTTCAATTCAAAGATAATTTAAATAAACAATTATACCAACTTGCTCAGATTAGGATAAAGAAATTAGCTCAAGATATTTTGGAAAAAAAAATACATCTGCAAAAAAATAGCATCATCCTAACTATAATATCGAAGCTATTCAGTTTTATGGAAACAACAGGGGCAAAATGGTTAGGAAAATACATAAAAATATCTGATTCATGCAAAAAATGTTTTAAATGTGTTAGAAATTGCCCAACAGGAAATATTATTGTAATTGATGATGGTGGTGATGATGGTGGTGATGCTACTATTAAATTCGATAGGTCATGTAATCTCTGTATGAGATGTATTTATGAATGCCCAACCAATGCAATTCATTTCAGATATTTTCGATTCTTTGAAATTAAGCAAGGATATAATATAAAACCAATCATATCTAACCCAAATATTAAAGGAGATTATCTTTCAAGTAATACTAAGGGTTTTTTCAAACACTATGCCGATTTTTTTGGGTTATGATGTTAAGAAACAAATATAATTACTGTATTTTGGATCCGATTTTGAAATATTCAATTTTTTTTTGGTAAAATTCAAATAAAATGCTCCCCCGACTATTAAAAGGCTTCATTTCACTATTCATTTAAATAGATAATTGAAACTTTTTTTAAGTTCTAACATCCTATCAATAATAAGTGTTATAAAATTTATCAAGATTTTCCCGCCTATTTTGCCACAGCAGATCCAAATATCGCTGATATTTCAAATCAATAAACATAAAAAGGCAAAAAAAAACGTGGATTAAATAATTTCGTGAATAATATGCGTGAAGAAGTCGATTATACTGAAGCTGTTGAAACTTTTAAAGACATTAATTTGGTCCGTATAGAACCGTGGGGTATGAACGTTGACCATTTAAGGTTAACAATCACTGGAAGAGAGGGAACACCATACGAAGGGGGAAAATTTATGTTCGAAATTAAGATGGGCGATAATTACCCGTTCAGCCCTCCTTACGTGTATGAGCATACTTTATTATGGCATCCGAACATTGATTCAAGTATTCCGCCAGGTAAGATAAATATATGCTTGGATTTAATAAACCCAGAACTTGTAGGGAAAGTAGATATAAAAACCGGAGCAAGTGGTTGGACACCTAGTAAAACCCTAACTAATGTTATAGAGGCATTAAAGGGACAAATTCATTGCGAGCCCCCATTCTTTAATCCAGGAGATCCGCTTAATTTTGAAGCGGGAGATCAAGCCATGAATAACTATAAGAAATTCGCGAGCAAAGCTAAGGAATGGACGAAGAAGTATGCCATGAATTAAGAAATCTTAGCATGGCATGAATTTTTATAATCCTAATTATTTTTCATTTTTCATTATTTCAATCTAAAGAGCAATAGTTTTAAAGTATTAAAGGAAGTTTAATTTTAAGAGAGAAATATGGAAGAATCTGGCAAGAAATTGGATCAAGAAATGGATAAAGAAATGGTTAAAGAAAAGGATAAAGAAAAGGGTGAGAGGCCCGAAGAGTCTCAAGCAAAATTACCAGAAGATAAGCAAGAGATTACAGAAGAATTAAGAAATCTCCCTTTACCACGGACACGTTGGGAGGATGTTGTTTTTTCATTCCCACAACCGATAATTGAATTTGGGAAGGGTGTTGTAAAAAATGTTCCAAAAGCCATCTTTAGATTACTGGATCCTAGGTTAATGCATATAAAAAAGGCAGAAATTGAGCGCCCAGAAATATTGATAATTATTGGTCATGAATCTGTAAAAAAAATGGGAGCTCTGGATAAAATATTAAAATCTTGTGAACAAAACAGCATTGAAACAGTTATTTTTTCGTGTGGAAAGGGTGAAGCAACCGTAACCATGGTAAACGAAGCTGTTGAGATGGCTCTTGAAGAGAAGGTGCATTTTATTGTAGGCATCGGCGGGGGTTCTGTTATGGATGTGGCAAAAGCGACAGCGGGAATTGTTACAAATGGTGGTTTAGCCGAGGATTATCATGAAGGAAAACCTTTTGAGCTGCCGGGGTTACCATTTATTGCGATTCCGACCACAGCCGGAACAGGAACAGAAATCACAAATAATGCAGTTCTAATAGATAAAACACGTGGATATAAGAAAAGTATTAGAGGAAGTCATTTGATGTCAAAGTATATATTGCTAGATCCTGAATTGACCTTAGATTGCCCTCCGGATATTACAGCTTCAAGCGGTGCTGATGCATTGGTTCAAGCAATTGAAAGTTATGTATCTAAAAAAAGCCATCCACTTGCTGATATTTATGCGTTAGAAGCGATTTTTCTTATAGCACCGAATTTGCGAACGGTTTTTGAGCATGGAGATGATTATGCGGCGCGTTCGGAAATGTTGTTGGGTTCATTTTTTGCAGGTATTGCATTTTCAAATGTTGGTTTAGGATTGGTTCATGGGTTAGCCCATCCGATAGGTTATAAATACGACGTTCCTCATGGAAAGGTGTGTGGCGCGCTTTTACCTTGTGTAATTGAGTATAATTTAGAGTATCGCGCCGATAAATATGCGAGGATCGGACGTATTTTTAGTCAGTTGAATTTATTTACAAAATATGAGGCAGAGGCGTCAGATGAGAAAAATACTCAGAGATTGGCTTCAATGATTAAGGAGATGTTTTCACAGATACATATACCTCTTAAACTAAGGGATTTAGGTGTCTTAAAAGAGGATTTTGATTGGATAATTGAAAATACAAAAGGTAGTTCGGTGAATTCTAATCCGCGGACGCCCGATCCTGAGTCGTTAAGGGAATTATTAGAAAAAGCATGGTAATTGTAAGAACATTAAATTAATAAAAAATAAATCAAAACTTGAAGGAAAAAAAATGAAAATTATCCATGAAAACGAACAAAAAGATGATAATGGCGTTAAATATATGATTCGTGGACCAGATATTGATTGGGGTCTTATCACACTTCAATCAGGTCAAGAAAAATCTCCTCATTATCATGAGAAAATGGGAGAAACATTTTATGTTATCGAAGGAACCATGACATTTGTATTAAAAGAAAAGGATTTTAACGCGCTTAAAGGAACGGCAATCCGATTGGAGGCGTTTGAATCTCATGGATTAAAAAATAATACAGATTCCGTAGCAAAACTTATTTTTATCAAGGAGAAGTATCTCCCAAAGGATAAAGTGAATTGTGTTTAGTAGTATATATATTAAGAAATTGATTGGAAAATTTCTTTAATCCATCCTTGAATTAATGAGATCCCCCCAGCAGCTTCAAACGCATTTTTTAATTCATCAATTATGTTATTTTTTTCTTTAATTGTTTTAATTCTTAGTACACACTGATGTAAGGCAATTAAGGTTGTGTTATTGATATCAGGTTTTCCCAGAAATTGTAAAATTAATTTAAAATCTCCAGAACTAATATCGGGTGTGTTTTTAGGCTCAATATATTGGGAAAAAACTTCATTATTGATACGTCTGGATAGTGCTTTTAGGAATTCTTCCAGATTTTCATAATTATAAACGATCATTTTCTATCTTTGAAGATAAGAAAAGGAAATGAAAAAAGATTTTGATTTCAGATTTTTGAAACGATTAAACTTATGAATTTTTCTTAAAAATAACGTATCCAATTGCAATGAGTGCTGCACTTACTCCTGTAAACACTAAAATTGTTATCGGATAATGCGGTATATTGGTCACAATATTATTTGTTTTTTCCAAAGGAGTTACTGTTGCGTTTTCAAGATAATTACCATTTTTATCATAAATTTCAATTGTATAATTTGCGATTGGAACTGAATGAAATAGGATTTCGCCATTTTCATCAGATTTCATCATTGGATAGGGCATTGTTGTGAAATTATTGATGGAAGTTCCGTATAATTGGTTACCAATAAATAATTTTGTGCCATATCCTTCTATCGGAGTACTGATCCTATCCATAATAATTATTGAAAGATTGTATACAGCGAAGTATTTGATGGTAATAATATCTATTTCATTTTTCGCGAGCCAATATGGTTCAATTATATCAATATCTACTCCATGTAAGAAGGAGATTCCATCAACATATTTAGGTAGAGTAGTTGTGTCATTAGGGCCAATCAATTCATCTCCAGTTGATTTATTCATGTTTTCAATATATACATATCTATCTAAAGCACCGCTTCCGCTTTCTCCCCCATTATATAGGTGATCATAATATATTTCTGTATCATTTATTCCTATATTCTTAAGAATTAAATCAGCAGGACCATCAGTAATTGTAATTTTATAATCTCGTTCCCGAGTATTTAATCCTTCAACTAATCGATCTTCACACCATAAACCATCAACTACTTCCAACATTTCTACTGTAAAATTAGCTTTGAAGGTTAAATCCAAAGGATTGGTTTCATTTAAAGAAATTGCTTTTTCAAATGTTAGAATATTGTCTATTAAGTTGTATTCGGATGAAGATATTGTTTGATTAGCATATAAATCTAGAACTGACTCAAAAATGTCTTGATGGTTTGGTAAATAAATTTTTACACGCGCTTCAGAATTTATTCGTGAACTTTCACTACCCAAAGATATATTATATGAGAATTTCTGGGTAAAAGTTTGATTGATCTCTGAGATAAATTGGTTGGATTCTGTATTAGTAACGGACCATTCGGTGATTGGAAATATCATGTTGTAAACATAAGTTAAATTGAATTCACCCTTAGTTTCATTAAAAATCCCTTCAAAATCATAATAAAAGCTGTATATCTTATCATCACCGGTCCCAGTAGAATTTTCAATATATTCTGATGAATCTAATTTAGTTCCATTAATATACATTTCTTCAAGATATGCTTGTTGAAGGACTGGTGTAAAACCAACAATATATTCTGTTGCAGATTCATTATAATTCCAAATCACAGATTCTGAAATTTGAATTTTAACATTGCTACTTCGAGGATCTTGTCTCTCAATTGCTCTTTCAGCGCTTGCATTTTCGATTGTTCCCTCAAATTTAGGATCGAAATGAGTATAGTTAATAATATTAGAACTTAATGGAAAGAAATTATCTTGAGTTGGATTTTTTGCTTCATCAGTAAAATAAAAATGAGTAATTTCAATTTCACCCAAAGAATTTAGAGAATTATTCTTTATTGCATGTGAAGAAATACCTTCTTCCAAGTCTTCTCCCAAAGATAGAGGTTTGTGTTGGAATGAATCAAGGGAATTTTGGAAATTTGTTTGGATTTGTCCATCATAATTGATTTGGAATGCAATTGAAAATATGAATAGACCGACAATTAACCAAGAAATTGAACGTAATTTTACCATTTTTATCTACACTTTTCTAAATTTTTATTTTCTACTATCACATTTATGAAATTTGAATCGAATAAAAAAAAATTGGTGTTTTTATGTGTTTTTATTTTGGGTAATATGTTATATCATTTGTATAAGATGATTAACCAGAAATTTGAAAATTACTTAGAAACTACTGCATTAGAATTTTTAGAAAATAAAGCAAAATATAAAGAAATAATATCTATTCACCACACAGACGCAGATGGTATTACTTCGGGCGCAATAATTAAAAAAATGTTAGAGCGATTAGGTCTTAATTTTAAGCAATATGCATTTAATCTTGACATGCCTTGGAAAGATTATGTTTTTAACTTGGGAAAATCATTTAAAAGTCCTTGTGCTATTATATTTTCGGATTTAGAACCACCAGGAACTGTAATTTGCGATTTATTAGAAAAATATCCTAATTTTGATATATATATAATAGATCATCACCATTTTAGGAAAGATCCAAAAAGAGAACTTCCTGAGAATGTTTATAACTGTAACCCTACTCTCTTTGGATTAAACGGGTTAAAAGAGATAGTAGGCGTCACGTTAAATTACTTATTTGCTAAGAAAATCGATGAACGAAACAAAGATTTAGCTTGGTTAGCAGCGATTGGAATGGCTGGAGACGCTTTAGATCATATCAACAATTACAAATCATACAATAAACTTGTAATTGAAGAAGCTATCGAATTAGGGCAAATTGATCTTCATGAAGGAATCTGTGCCTTTGGAGGGCAATATGAACGAATTGATAAAGCTTTAATACAATCAATATTACCATATATTCCCAGTTTAGAGGGAGATAGAGAAAAAGCTAAGATTCTTCTTCAAAAATTAAATATAGATCCAAAATTAAAAGTTACGGAATTATCCCCAGTCCAAATTGATAATTTGGTTAATGAACTAAATCTTCCACAACTTAAAGGAGAATATATAACAATACCAAAGAAAGTAGGGTTATTAAAACATGTTTTTGAATATGCTTCACTAATTTCAATTATTGGTCATGATAACCCTTCTGAAGCTTTTCGATTATTAACCTTAAATACTGTGCCAAATGATTTCAAAAAAAGGTATATCGAGCATACAACATCGATTGTTTCAAATTTAACTAAATTCCTTAAATTGAAGAAAGTAGAAACAAAATCAGCAATAATTGTTGATCTAACAAATAAAATTAATGTTAGCAGATGGTCCAATATTGGCAGTTTTGCGACAATCAATAAGATTTATGATGAAGAGAAAGCGCTTTTTATCGGAGGAATGGTAAAAGAAGGCAATATGAAATTTTCGGTTAGATGCACCCCAATATTTATTAAGAACCACGATGGAAAAGGAGCCAATATGATTATTAAAGAAATTAATAGTCGAATCGGAGGAACAGGGGGAGGACATGGTTTAGCTGGAGGAATGAGAATTGATCCTAAAAAATATCCCTTGCTCACGAAAGAAATTGATGATATAATAAATTCAATTTAAAATTGTTAGATGAAAAACCACAATGAATGGATTAAATGGAATAAAAATGAAAGAAATTTTCCAAGATCGAGATTACATACAGGATGTTAATGGAGATATTTACCAAGTTATTGGATCAATTCACATTAAAGAAGGAATCTTTGCATTAGAAAAATATAGAAAAGTTTCACCTGAAAAAACCCAAAATAATCATCAAAAATTCATTCCCTCTGATGATCCGATCAGTAAAGTAAAAAATCATGAATTTAGATATTGGAAACAAAAAGGAACCAACGATCTTTTTATTAGGATATTACCAAATTACTCTTCAAAATCAGCAGTCGCTAATATTGAACAGAATGTGTATAAATCTTTTTCTACGATTTTCCAAATGCAGATGATAGTTATCCCGCGTAATCAAATATTAAAGCATTGGAAACCGCAGCAACGATTTAAAGAATTGTTATCCCGGTTTGCCTCGCAAAATTTCAATGAAATAAAAAAACTTGACAATTTAGAAAGGGAAACAATTGAAGTGGGCATTACTTTAGAATCTTTTTTTAATATTGACATTTCAAAAATCGGAATCACAGGATCTATATTATGGAATGCCCATCACGAAAAGTCTGATATAGATATTATGATATATGGCACA
>JAUWOE010000237.1 GCA_030612265.1 Promethearchaeum sp. | reverse complement strand
AAAATAATGGAAAATTTTGATATAAAATATTGTCTATCATATGATGTTCATTTCTCACAATTTCCTAATATAATCTCTTGGAATAGAGAAAAAACATAAAGTCTTTCCCTAAAAAATGAGTGATAATCTAATTCAAATATAGTCTTTTGCATAAATAATTTTCTTTAACATGAACATTCTACCTCATTCATATATTTTTGGATATTACACAATTGGATCACTCGATCTCCATTAAATGCCTGTAAGCTTTCAGTTAGAGCGGTCTTAAATTGATTCATTAAAGGATAGAATGTATTATATACCACATCTTTTTTAACTTCGCGCCATACTGTTTCAATTGGATTAAGATCTGGACTATATGGAGGTAATTTTACTAACTTTATTAATGGTTCTTGGTCCAGATATTGTTCTACTTTCATTGCCCGATGTCCTGGTGCATTATCAATGATCAAATAAATCTGACGGGCTGATGGATATTCTCTTCGAATTGCTTTAAGATAACTAATAAAACAATCAGCATTAAGGCGTTTTATGTATTGAAAATGAGATTGACCTGAAATTGGATTAATTACTCCAAATACATTGAGTCTGGAGTAAGATCCATAGATTTTTAGTATCGGTTTTGACCCTTTCTTAGCCCACTTCGCATGTATAGTCCCCGATTGATAAAAAGAACTCTCATCTTGATAGAGAATTACATCTTCTGGTTTTAGATTATTTAGAATATCACTAAGACATTGTGTGAATTGTTTTTTTTTTGGGGATCTCCTTTTGCAGGCATAGGTCGAGGTACTATCCTAACAATATCATTCTGTTTTAAAATCCGGGAGATTGTCGAAAGAGATAACGTTTTATTGAATTTTTCTTGAACTAAACCCTTCATTGTCTTTAATGTCCATGTACTAAAGTTAAAACCAAGATCACGCGGATGTATCTCAATAAGTGAAATGAATTCTGTAATGTTTTCATCCGACAAAGTTGTCGGCCTACCAAGTTGCGTTTTGATTCTTAAACCGTCTGTACCGAATTGATTCCAACTCCGCACCCAATTTCCCACCGTTTTTGGGCTTATGCGAAGAAGATCTCCGATTTTAATGAGGTTAGGATAATAATTCGTCCTATATCCTTCTAAAATTGCGAGATACCGGCGAGCTTGTTTAGCAAGTTTCTCATTTCGATAAAGATCTTCAAGTTCCTCAATAGCAATGTGGGGTATTAATTTTGGGGGTAACATGGAGAAAATATCGTTGTAAAGAAATAAAAGGGGGATATGATCCAGATAATACATGAGGAAAAGATTTTAGAAAAAGACTATAGTTTAATATAATAATAAATTTCTCTTTGATAATTATTCTTTTTTTCTTTTCTCCTATATAAACATCTTTATGAAAGAAACTAAATACTAAATGAGAAATTGAGTGGAAAACTAAAATGAAAATAATGGCTTTGGATACTGATATTAAGATCTTTCAAATTTCTCCTTCATTTGCTTTTTGTCATGGTGAAATCGGAAAATCTGAATTTAAATCCTTCATAGAACTGGTCACTCCATTAGATTTAGTTTATGCAGCACTTCCGAAACCAGAAAACTTTTCATTATGGTATAAACTAGCAAATAGAGCAAAAATATCACATAAACAATTTTTCTCGGGATTATGCCATATTTGGAAGGAATTGAATGCTCCAGAATACCATATTGAGGTAGGACCCAGAGTAATAAACAACAGGTTTTGGATTTTTTTTCCACTTGGAAGAAATTTCCGAATTTTTATGAGCGTGATTTATATTATTCGGCTCCCTTAAATGGTAGAACAAAAGGTATGGCTAAATGCAGAAATCCCACTCGATTCTTATTTATAGTCTACACCCTGTTGAAATTCCTGATGTGAAATATTCCCATGAATATGTAGAACAAATTATGAAACGTCAGAAAGGGATGAATGTATTTGATCCTATAATAGGTAAGGGATTATTAGCGGGTCCTAGCATTATTCACAGATGCTTCAAATTTTTTTTTACTCTATATCTTTCTTTTTATTTTGCTGTTTTAGGCTTTATTTAATTTCATTTAGACAGATATAGATTACGATCAAGAAGATCCCTCTTAAGAATTTTTTTGGTTTACCCTGGATTAATCTGAAGTCTTTCCAATTTATGGAAATATTACTTCTCACTCATATTTTATTATGAAAAGCAAATTAAAAATTCATTTTAAGGATTGATTTCATCAATTCGAGCTTTGAATTCTTCATCTGATAGATTTTTTTCTTTCTTATATTCTAAACGTTCTTTTGGGTTCAAAAAAATAAGGTCTTCAAAAGCTAATCTAGTGAAAAATCGAGAAATTTTATCTTTAAATATAAGTTTGACATCAGGATTTAATCGAGTAACGAAATATTGATTGATATTATTTTTGATTAACTTTATGGGAACTAAAAATATGGATAAAAAATCAACAATCCAAGGCGTAATTTCATTTTCTTTTAGATCCCATGGAGGTAAATAATGGAATCGCGTTTCATCTCTAATTATTTTTAGTTTAGTATTATAAGATTTGGATGGATTTAGACTAAATTTATCATCTCTTTTTTTTATTTCAGCAAAAATTAAATTATGAGCTCTTTCAATATCGCAATCTTGGTTTAGTAAAATTCCCATAGTTGGTTTCGGATAAATTTCAAATGATATTGGTTCCGATGGTAAGATCATATTATTAATTTGTGATATTGTTGTATCCCAAACCTGAATTTTTTCATCATCATTGATAAATTGAGGGAAAATTGGTAAATCTTTGAATATATCCCCTTGTTCAAATGAAGAAACATTATTAATAGATAGGTAAGCCATATTAAGAACCTTTTGCGTAATTAATTAGATATTTACAATTTGATCTAATTCTTGATTCATTTTTTTATTGAATTCATTTTCAATTTTTGATATTTTCCAGAGATTCTCGAAATTTTTGTAAGCGATTTTATATTTCTTATTATTGATACGATTAAATTCTTTTAGCTCAATTAAATTCTTTTCTGAAATCCAATTAGAATCAATTATATTATATTGTAACCCCGCGGCAAGACGATTTATTGTTTTACAAGAGAAATTTTTTAAACCAAAGATTTTTGCAAATTGAAGAAGATCTTCGAACGATGCAATTTGGGGCTGATTTTCTTCGAGTGTATGTTTAAGTATATATTTTATAAATATATCAAATATTTCAGGAAAAATATCATCCCATTCATTTTTTAATTGTTGATATAACGATTGTAAAAATTTTCCAATATATTGTAAAAATGGCTTAAAAATTTCTTCAAAACCATTTTGTGGAGAAGATGACAATTCGTGAAAACTGTTACTTCTAAAAGAAATGGGCTTTATATCCAATTCTTCAATAGAAAGGCCTGTGCTTGTATTTGATAGGTTATTAGAAATTTGATTTAGATCTTTAATAAAAGCATCCGATAATTTTCGAAATGAATAAAAATCTTCATATGGTGCTGTAGTTGTTATAGCCATTAGATTTCACCCTCTGTGTGTTCCACTAATTCTGGTTTGAAGATTTGAGTAAATTTTCCTTCAATAATTCTGTGAATCTCGTCAATTTCTGCCTCAAAATCATCATTATTTAGAATTTTTAAATGGACTTTTTCAATGAACATATTTTCCAATCGAACAATCAATGAATTTTTTTTTTGTCCTATTCCTCGCAACCTAGTTATAAACTTTTTATTTGGTTCGGTTATGTGTTTAATTCCAATATGAAAATCTTGAAAATCAATTTTCCAATCATCTGGAATTATGAAATTCAAAGTAAAGTATTGTTTAAGAGAAAAATTTTCCGGATTAAATTGAAATTCATCTATAATCTCCATTCGAATTTCAATAATTTCTTTACATTTCAAAATATTTTTTAAATCCCACAATATTTTCAAAATATGTTTTTTTACATCCTTCCATTCAGAGTATTCTTGAAAAACAAAAATAACTCCGTCTGAAAATAAAGAAATATTATTCCTTGTTTGATTTGAGATAAACTGAATAGGTCCAGTTTGGGAAGCTCCAAAAACAAATTTCATTCCACCTTCATATTTAGGAATGAATAATTCAGTTGAATGTGGATAACTTTCCTTTATGCTTTTTTCTAATTTAGCCAAATTGTCAAAATTTAACGATAAAGGAGCATTAAATTTGAGATCTAATTTAAACAAAACTAAGGGAGCTTTTTTCTTGAATTTCATACTTTGCACCGAGTATGGAAATCTCTATAATAAATATATAACTTTGGGAAGTTAAATATACCGATATTTTTGATTTTATGAAAAAGTTTTATATTATTGGATCAACTAAATGATTATTCTTTCAAGAGAGTCAATGAATAAAAAGTATTTTTAAGAAAATAACATATGGAAACACCAATTTTAAGTGGAAAATTATTATGAAAATGGAGAACTTGAATACAGATATTAAGATCTTTCAAATTTTACCTTCAATTGCTTTTTGTCTTGGTGAAATCGGCAAATCAGATTTTAAATCCTTCTTGGAATTAATACCCCTAATTAATTTAGTTTATGCTGCACTTCCAAAGCCAGAAAATTTTGATGAATTTTTGTGTTTCTTTTTAACCGTTTTTTGGTAATTTTCCTTTTTCCAAGGTTTCACCTGCTGCGATGAATTTATAACCTGGTTTTAATTGAAAATCTGCGTTTTCATCATCCTTAACAATTGTAGATCGGGCGGTGATGAAGTCGTGTTCGAAATTCAAAATCGATATTTTTATTTACTTTGGTTTTCAAAGTAAATCATAGAGGTTTATAAAAAATAATAAAAAATTTAAAGTGAATAAAATGGAAAGTAATTTAAAAAAGATAATTTTCATATATGACGATATAGAATCTCAGAAATTTACTGCGACTCGATTAATGCTATTGAGCTTCTTGAAATTTCACAGAGATGGGCTTCAGTTCCGGGAATTAAAAGCAGGATTAAGTATTTCAGACGGAAAGTTATATGCAAATTTAGAAAAATTAAAAGAATTAGAAGCAATTAATTCAGAAAAATTTAAGATAGATAACAAAATGTTAGAAATTTTTATGATAACTCCGGAAGGTGAGAAAATTTTAGAGAAAACCTTCGAATGGATTGAATACCTAAAAACACTGGTGAAGTAATTTGAAAGAAGATTATGAAAAAATTATGGATTTATTAAATCATTTAGAAATTGATATTAAGAATCCACCAGAAGAATTTTTGAGTCGATTTTTTATTCAGAAATTTGTTTACATCTTAAAATGGTTAGGTGTTAAATTTTATAATTATAATGATTATAATTTTTATTTAAATGGGACATATAGTCCAAAATTATGTAAAGACTATTACAAGTATCCTTCTCTTCTTGATTCTGGGTCAAAGATGGGTATAGAAATGGAAACTGAAATGGAAATGGATATTCATGAAGAAGATCTTGAGGGATTAGAAAAATATAAACAATTTATATTGGAGCACAAATTTATGGAAAAATCGCCATATGCTTTTCATGAAGCCATTTCGTCAATAATGTATTTTATAAAAAAATCACCAGAACTAAATGAAAACCAGATTTTAAATCAAGTTAAAATTCAAAAACCTCATTTATCTAATAAGATTTTGAATGTATCTTTAAATATTATAAAAAAAATTCAGTTTAAAGAGGAATATATTACTTCTGATATCCAACAAGAATTTAAACTATGGGATCAACTAAACGATTAATCTTCCAAGTAAAACAGATGAATAGAGTGCATTTTCAAGAAAAAGACATATGGCAAATTCAATTGAATATTGACAATCAAGATATTATTGGTCATGAACAAGATAAGGATAGACCATG
>JAUWOE010000146.1 GCA_030612265.1 Promethearchaeum sp. | reverse complement strand
AAAATAATGGAAAATTTTGATATAAAATATTGTCTATCATATGATGTTCATTTCTCACAATTTCCTAATATAATCTCTTGGAATAGAGAAAAAACATAAAGTCTTTCCCTAAAAAATGAGTGATAATCTAATTCAAATATATGTAAGAGTTAAAAATCCTAACTAAATTGGGTGATCATAGGTACAATAAAATTAATAATTGGTAAGAAATTTCAAAAGAATGAGAGTTTGTTTTTAAAAAAATAAGGGCTCATTGTATAGTGGTTATAGTTTCTGCGGTTTTTCGCAAAACGACAACTACGTCTGCTTGACGTGCAGAAGGTCCCCGGTTCAATTCCGGGTGGGCCCATTTTTTCACTTTAAATTAATTAGACCTTTTAATGTTTCTGAAAAAATTAGTATATCATCATTATACAATTCGATTAATGATTTGTTATTTCTAGCAAAATACATAAAGACATGGTATTATCTATTTTTACATAGTGAAAAATAATGACGTTCTTAAAAAGTGCAAAAATTACCAACCGGGGGATGGTCAGTATACCCGCAGCCTTGCGAAAAAAGTATAATATTCGGGATGGTGACCGAGTTGTTTTTATCGAAGAAGAAGATGGGCTTAAAATGCATGTAATACAACCACTCGAAGATTTACGAAAAAATTCTTTCACAACGGAGGAAATGCTGGAAGAAATGAGAAAGAGTCGCAAAGAGGAACTGGAGCTGGAGTTTTAGATGTCGAAACAAATCACATTGGATACGGGGTGTATTACACTACTATTGGGAAAAAAAACCCCCAAACAGATAAATAATTTATTTGATAGCATACAGAATGGCAAAAATACAGCCAATATAATAACACCTGTAATTTCCGAGGCCTATAAGCATCTGTGTATCAGAAAGGGAAAAGACTTTGCGTCTTCCAGCCTTATTTCCATGATGGATAGATATCCAATTGTTTTACTCGATCTAGATCTCTCTTTACTCTTCAAAGCGGGTGACTTGAAGTGCCGATACAGGACACAGTTGTCATATATAGATTGTTTCGTGGTAGCAGCGGGTCTTTTATTTCAATGGGAGGTTCATACTACCGAAAAGACTTTACATGCTATACCGCACCTAAAAGTTATTGCCTATCAATTCTGAGTAATGATGTCTTCCACAATAACATCTTGCGAGATATAAAACATTTCGCACTTGGAGGGGCGGATGGTAAATAGAATTAGAAATTATAAAAAAAACTTGAATTTTAAATATTAACTACTTCTTTTACTTGTGGAATCTTCTCTTTTAGCAATCTTTCGATTCCATTCTTTAAAGTCATTTGAGAATACGGACAACCTCTACAATGCCCTTGAAGCTCAACTTTAACAGTTCCATCATCAGCAACATCTACTATAGCAACATCTCCCCCGTCTGCTTGTAAACTTGGGCGTAGCTGGTCAATCACAGTTTTGACATTTTCTTTCCATTTTGTATCAGACATAATTTTCAACCTATAACGTATTTAATTCTAAAAAGTGTTAAGAAATTTTTAAACTATTGGTTAAGAAAAATAAGATGAAATAGGAAAATTATTGTATTTTAAAAATTCATCGGGAATTTTCCCTTAATTTTATTTTTTCATTTTTTTCTATTTATTCAATTTTTTCCCTAATTTCATTTTTCTTGGGGGATCAGTTTTAACGAAAGTTGGATCCGCTTACGGGCTTTATCCACCTTAAAAATCATGAAATCCTTTACTTCTCCAACGGATAGGAAATCTTGGGGATTTTTAACATATTGATTGGTAATTTGGCTTTTATGAACGAGCCCATTAATTTTAACGCCAATATCAACAAAAGCTCCGAAATCTACTACATTTCGAATTGTGCCCTTTAAAATCATCCCTTCTTTTAAATCATCAATGGAAAGAACATCTTGGCGTAAAACAGGCCCGTCAGAATCATCCCTCGGGTCCAAATCAGGCTTACGTAATTGTTCGACTAAATATCGGATTTTATTAGGTTCAACCTCAAATTTTGCTGCAAATGATTTAGGTTTAACCTTTAGCAGTGTCTCAGCAGCATTATTTCGAGTTTTTGGATTAATAAGATCAACAGGTTTTAACCCTAGTTCGCCCATAATTTTTTCTGTTAAATCGTATGATTCGGGATGCACGAAAGTACTGTCCAATGGGTTTGTCGCATTGGGTATTTTAAGAAATCCAGCACATTGTTCAAATGCTTTAGGACCTAAACTTCTAATTTCTTTTAGTTGATCTCGCGAAGTAAAAGCACCATTTTTCTGTTTAAATTGAAAAATTCGTTTACTAAGGGACTTTGATAATCCTGATATGTGTTCAAGCAAACTGACAGAAGCGGTATTCAAATCTACACCAACTGAGTTTACACAATCTTCAATTACAGCATCTAATTCAGATTTAAGCTCGCGCTGATTTACATCATGTTGATACATTCCGACACCCATACTTTTTGGATCGATCTTAATTAACTCACTAAGGGGGTCTTGCAGTCTTCTTGCTATACTGATAGCACCGCGTACTGTTAAGTCCAAGTCAGAAAACTCTTCAATAGCAATTTTTGAAGCAGAATAAACGGATGCGCCATCTTCGCTGACCATAGCATAGTTTAGTGGAATTGATTTTGAACCATGATCTTTAATTAGTGAAACTACAAGCTGTTCCGTCTCTCTTGAAGCAGTCCCGTTTCCTATAGCGAATGTGTGAGCTTTATGGGATTTTGCCAGGTTAAATAAGATTTTTTTGGATTGATCAGTCTGGTTTTTTGGTTCGTGAGGATAAATTGTTGTGTTTTCAAGGAATTTTCCGTATTGATCAATAACTGCAACTTTACAACCGGTTCTATAGCCAGGATCAATTCCAATTATTGCCTTATGCTTCATAGGTGCTGTCATTAATAAATTTTTTAGATTTGTGGCAAATACTTTAATTGCATGAATTTCTGCTTCGTCAACTAAATTATTCCATAATTCGCGTTTAATAGCTCTGATTATATAGCGTTTATAGCCGGATTCTATTGCTTTTTGATAGTGATCGAAGAATATATTATCTTGTTTGGTTTGGTTTTTCATTATTTGCTTCTTTAATTCATGTATTAAATCTTCATCGGGAGTTTGAAACGTTAAATTGAGTATTTTTAATTTTTCTCCCCGATTAAGAGCCAAAATTTGATGGTTTTTTAACCTGGTTGTTTCAAGCGGAAAATCAAAATATATTTCAAATATGTTATGGTCGATATATTTACCCTCTTTAGTTTGTGGTATGAATGAACCGTCCAAAATTTTCTTATTTAACTCGGATTTTAATACTGATCTTTTAAAGACTACATTTCTGACCATTTTTCTATGATCTGGATTAATTCCAACATCCTCCGCAATAATATCGATAGCACCTGATATTGCTTCATTAATTGTGTTTACTTCCTTCTCCGGATTTAGAAATTTTTTTGCAATATCTTCAATAGTTCCTTCTTTTTGACCCGATGTAATAATTATGGAAAGGGGTTCCAATCCTTTTTCACGTGCCTTTGCACCCAATGTTTTTAATTTTACTTTATATGGTAAGTATAAATCTTCTACATCTTGTAAAGTGCCAGCTTTTAGAATTTTTGACTTGATTTCTTCTGTAAGTTTTCCTTGTTTTAAAATAATATTTAGAATTATAATTTTTCGCTCATCCAGGCTGATAAACTTATTTAGATCTTTTTGAATTGCCCGAATTTGAGTTTCATCTAATCCTTTGGTAACCTCTTTTCTGTAACGTGCAACGAAAGGGACTGTATTCCCCGATTGTAAAAGTTCTACTGTTTTCAAAATGATCATAAGGTCGATCTTTTGTGTTTCAGCAATTCTTTTATTAATTTCTTTGGGATTTATCTCGGTAGGAATGTCAATTGGTTCGGTTGTTACCATGATTTAAGTAATCAACCATCGTTAAAAATTTTTAAGACTATTTCAAATCATATAATGAGGAGACCTTTAGAGAATTAAGAAATTTTTCTTTTATTTCTGGTAATTTGGAATCCAGAACTCTTATTAGAATATCTCGACTTTCATTGGGTGAAAGGGCAAAATAATTATCGGAAGCAATAAAATCTACATCATTAGACTCAATAAAGACGTAAAGTGCTAATTTTTTTGAAGTAATTGTCAATTTAAATTTAAATTCTTCCTTTTCTTCCTTTGAATTTTCTTCAATTTCTATAATTTCATCAATAGAATATGATATTTCCGGATTTCCACCCTTAAAATGCTTTGGTTTATTCAATAAGCGAAAATTATTAAAAATCGTTGAATTATTCCCATTTTTACTAATATTACCTATAAGTGAATATAAAACAGCGTATCCAGTTTCAGTTTTAAACTGTAATATCTTTTTAGAACTGCATGGAAGAACTTCTACTTCTTGTGACCCGCTGTTAATTAAAATTCCATCTAAATCAAAGATTTTCCAATTAAGATTACCCTTTTCGATTTTGGCATTATCATTTGTAATCCAAAATTCAGAAGATTTTTTTCCATCCTTTAAACTTGCGAGAAATGGAGTGTAAAATCTCTTAGCGAAATAATGTAAAGCCTTCCATCGCCCATAATAATCCAGCGATGACCAACTTGCAACCGGCCAACAATCGTTTAATTGCCAATAGATCGCGCCCATACAATGAAAATTATTTCTATTTCTCCTCCAATGTTCTACGCCGTATTCGATCGCTTCAGCCTGTGTAATTTGAGAAAGAATTACTTGTTTTTCAAAATCTTTAGGGATTGTGAATCTTTTTTTCATGTAATTCATGATTTTTTTATTTCCCGCCTTATTTTTCTGATGGTTCTTCATTATTGGGGAATAAAAATCAAAATCCTCTTTGGAACAAAAAGTCTGGAGGGTTTTAGTTGAAGGAAAAGATTCAAATCCAAATTCAGACATAAATCGTGAATTAAACTTTCGATAAGCAGAAAATGGGGCACCACCATGCCAAACATTCCAAAAATGAGAATCTCCATAATGTGGAGAGTTTTGCTTTAGATATCCTAATAAACCAATCTGATTTTTAGCGACTTTTCCATTTGAAGGCGAACTTGGCCAATAACTATGATCTGGATCATAAGTGTGAACTAATTCTGGAATAGTTTTCCCAAAAAACCTGATGTAGTTATTTTTATATAATTTCCTGATATTTCTGTTTCCGAGATTTAATAACCCTGTTTTAAACTGAAGAAATGACCATAACATACTAATTTCATTATTACCACACCATAATGCTAAACTTGGGTGGTTTCTTAGCCTTTTTATATTTTGGATAATTTCAATTCGAGTATTTTCTAAGAATTCTTCATGAATTGGATAAATTGCACAAGCAAAAAGGAAATCTTGCCAGACTAAAATCCCCATTTCGTCACATAAATCATAGAAAAGATCATTTTCGTAGATTCCACCACCCCAAACTCTAATAAAATTCATGTTTGCTTTCTTTGCATATTTTAAGTTTTTTTGGTAAAGATCTAGTTTTTTCCCTCGGGGGATAAAACTATCAATAGGAATCCAATTTGCACCTTTTGCAAAGATAGGAACACCATTTAGCAGAAAGTAAAAAGTTTCACCCCACTTATCTTTATTTCTAACTAATTTAATCTCCCGGATTCCAATCTTTAAATCAGTTTTATCTATTATTTGATCAGTTTTTTTTTCTATTAGTTGAACAGACAAATCATATAAATTGGGTTTTTCTAAATCATGAGTCCACCATAATAAAGGATTTACAATATTCAAATCAATTGTTTGAGATTTTTTAAGATCTAGTTCTAAGTCTTCTTCTTTCATTAGAATTTCTCTATTTGGATCAGTAAAAGAGACTTTAATCGAATATTTAGAATAGGATTCGATTTCCGGGCATATACACTTAATTTTTATATGCATTTTTGCAGAAATTATATCTATAAGAGAAAAAACATCATTTTTTTCCATGGATGTTGATGAGTTTCGATATTTTAAAGATTGAGTAACATGGATTGAATCGAATTTAATATCATCATAACCATTGAGATATATGGATTTCCATGGCCCAATATCGGGTAACTTTGGTCCCCAATCCCAACCAAAGGAATATTGTGCCTTTCTTAAATATGGGACACCAGGGATACCAGCATACCCAGTATTTAGATTGAATTTATTTTTAAGAATAGCTTTTTGAGCTTTTTTTGTAGGACTAAAAAATTGAATTGAAATCGTGTTTTTTCTTTGTTTTAATAGTGATTTTACATCAAATTCATAGGAACGAAACATATTATTAGTGGTTCCAAGTCGATGTCCATTTAAATATATTTCAGTAAATGAATCTAACCCAAGGAAACAAAGATTTAATTTTAAATGAGATAAGAAATCTAGATCTACATCAAATTCTTTTTTATAACACCAATCAGAATTATAAATCCAATCCATTTTGGACTCATTTTTTCCATAAAATGGATCTTCAATAATTTTACTATCTAAAAGTGCTTCAAAAATAGATCCTGGAACATAACATGGAATTTTAATCTTCTTTTCTTGATTAATTAATGTCCAATCTCCATCCAAAGATTTTATTTCTGTTTTTCTCAAAAGATATCACTTCAATTTTTCAAGGTTTAATTTCTTATTTAACATAATATTAAATATATAATTTTCAATTTATCGGTGAGAATCATCAAAAATCTAAAAAATAAGAAATTTTTAGCCATTATATTAGGAATTTTAATTACAAGTGGTTTATCATTACTCTCTTTAAACCTTTATTTCAGTATACCTAAGAAGATTGATAGGGAAGATGCAAGTAAAACTTGGGTTGATATACCTGCATTTCCTAATGCACAAGGATTTGGTTCATTAACTCCGGGGGGTAGATTAAATTCTCTAACTGGTCAAAATGGGACAGTGATTAAAGTTACAAACCTTAAAGATTCCGGACCGGGTTCGTTAAGAGAAGCTATAAACACTCAAGGTCCTAGAATTATTGTTTTTGAAGTATCAGGGATAATTGAATTAGAACAAGAACTTGCAATTACAGAACCTTTTTTAACTATAGCAGGTCAAACAGCACCAGGGGATGGGATATGTTTGAAAAATTATGGTTTATCTATAATGACTTCTAATGTTGTTGTTAGGTTTATTCGATCAAGGCCAGGTGATGAAGTGAACATGAATCCGGAAAATCTGGATAGCATTTGTATTTTAGGAATACCCCCCAGTGATACATATAATGTTGTTATAGATCATTGCAGTCTATCTTGGAGCCAAGATGAAACAATGTGTACCTGGTATGGAGCCCATGATATTACAATCCAATGGAGTTTATTTTCTGAAGGATTAAATCAAGCTTTTCACCCGAAAAAAACCCATTCAATGGGTATTTTAATTGGTGATGGTGGAGATAATGTTACATTGCATCATAATCTAGATGCACACCACATGTGGAGAAACCCATTACTTACATGTGGTTCGATTGATTATATGAATAACATACATTATAATTTTGAAAGAGGGATGGAAATCAATTTTGAACATACTTTTCCAGTTAGATTGAATGCAATAAGTAATCTATGGATACCTGGACCGAACACTACTCTTAGTTATATGCCCACAATTATAATATATCAAGATATTCCCCTTGAGGGAGAACCAAGCATATATCTATATGATAATCAGGGACCAAAAGAAGATAATGTTTCTGAATTGGGTTATGATTATGATATTATTGGTCCTTCCTGGAATTATCTTCATGGAAATGAACAGGAAGATTTTATAAACAGATATTTTATTGATACTATTTTTGCTGATAGACCAAATGTGACCATTCATTCATCAAATGAAACATTAGCTCATGTTTTACAATTTGTAGGAGCAAGTTTAGCCCGTGATCCAACTGATCTTCGAATAATTAATGATGTTCTTAATAAAACTGGCACTGTTATTGATAGTGTTTCAGAAGTTGGAGGATGGTCTTTATATAATCAAGAAGATGTTTTATTAGATACTGATAATGATGGTATTCCAGATGCTTGGGAGATTGCAAATGGGTTTGATCCTAACAACCCAGCTGATAATTGGAATGATAATGATGGAAATGGGTATGTTGCAATCGAAGAATATATTAACTCCCTTGTCAACACCTTTTACCCGCAATAAATTGTAAATCATGAATATGCTCGAATCCACCCTCTCATTGAACGACTCGGTTTTGTTTAAATTTACCAAAAAATTCACACATTCCTACAAATTAGGTTTTAAATTGTATAATTGATGAAAAAAGGATTAAATATTCGCATTTAAGGTATTTAAGGGGATTTTTCCCTTAGAACTTTTAGTAAAGGAAGGTCTTTTCCACTTAAAATTCGTAGTAATGCACCACCACCGGTGGAAACATAAATTTTATCAGCATATCCGGACATCTCAGCTACAGCACCCATATCCCCCCCACCAATACATACAAATGCACCTTGTTGAGCTGCTTTAGCCATTGATTCAACGATATCAAATGAAGATTGTTTGAATACTTCTTTTTCAAAGATTCCAGGTGGTCCGTTGGCTACGATAGTCTTTGCGGTTTTTAAAATTTCTTTAAAGGTTGCTATTGACTTAGCTCCAATATCCCCAGTTGCTTTTCCAAGAGCTCCAACTTGATTGGTATCAATCTCCTTTCTTTGACCGTTTTCTTCATAAGCCATATCTATTGGTAATATAATGCTATCTTTAAATTTCTCACATGTTTCGGCTATTTCTTCACGATATTTATTCAAATCTTCAGCTATGAATTTCCTATTTGGTTCACCCATATCAATTCCTTTAGCTTCCAACATTAAAATTGCAGTTAACCCACAAATCAAAGCTTTATCAATATTTCCTTCTTCCAGATTAAATTTAACAGCAAGGAATTTATCATATGCTTTTGCACCTCCCACTAACCATACTGATGGTTTTTTAGGATTTAACAAAGATTTTACCATCTCTAATTCGCGTTTTACAACTGGACCTGCGCAAATTTTTGGCCAACCGACTAAAGAGACATGAGCTCTATGCGCAGCGCCAAAAGCATCATTTACAAAATAATCAAATAATGGCGTTAACTTCTTTATTAGCTCTGTCTGTTCTGCTTCTTCAATACTTTTTACTTTTGTTTCGGGTTCCCAAAGTCTAACATTATTTAAAACTAATACTTCTCCTGGTTGTAATGCTTTAATTGTAGAAATTGCTTCTCCACCAAATAAATCTTTAACAAATTTCACTGTTCCGCCTAAATATTTATTTAAAAGATCAGCATGAAGTTTTAAATCAATACAAT
>JAUWOE010000113.1 GCA_030612265.1 Promethearchaeum sp. | reverse complement strand
ATCAATTAAACTAAAAGTTATAAAAAAAATGATTTTAAGGTTCTGGCTCAGGCCGAGAAATTTTTGACTCAAAATCATTTACAGTCAAATCAATATCGCCATCGGGAGGGATCTTTCCTCTCTCTCTCATAATTTGTCTAGCTAAGAGCCATAACATACGACATAAACTTTTACGACCTCGATTATTAGCTGGAATTGCTAAATCAATATCATAAAGATAATCATCAGTATCAATGAAAGAAACTACTGGAATTCTTGCTAATTTAGCTTCAGAAAGCGCTTGTTTATCTGCATGAGGGTCAATCATTAACAATACATCCGCTTCATGAAATTGGTCAATTATAGGATTTGTTAATGTTCCTGGAATAAATCTATCAGCAAATGCTTTAGATCCAGTAACTTCACAGAATTTCCTCACAGGATTTCGACCATAACGCCGTACACTACAAACCATAATTCTTTCTGGTTCAAAAGAAGCTAAAAATTTACCGGCAATGCGAATTCGTCGGTCTGTTTCTATTAAATTTAGAACATATAAACCATAACTGGTTGTTCTATAAATCCATTTTTCAGAATGTTTGGTTTTTAATTTGGTTCCGATATGAACCCCGCTTGCTAGATAGTCATCTCGAGGAATAAGTAGATTTTCTTCCTTTTCTTCTTGCAAAACCACAGAAGCGTCATCATTGCTTTCAACGAGAATGGGTTCTGGTTCAGAATCAATTTTACTCTTTTTTTCTTTTTTACTCAAATAAGTCACCTATAACTTCGTTTCATCGAAATCCTCATTAGAGAATTCCTCGCGAACACCGTGTGTTTTTTTCCAAATATTTTTTCGAATATTCTTTGCACAATGATTTGAGTTTTTAAGCACGTCATAAATTAAGAAATTTTTCTTTTCATTTCTAGGTCTTAAATTTATTAAGAAATAAATCAAAATATAGAGTAATGGAGATTAAATTTAAAAGGAATGTCTTTCGAATTGTTTCATCATTTATAGTTGGATTTATTTTAGCGTGTTTTGGTGTATTTTTCTTTAGTGATTTTCAATATCGTGGATTATCTTTGGGAAACGATGTGTCTCCATTAATTTCTGGTGGAACATTTAATAAATTCATGCAAGGGATTTGGACTTTACTAGGTTCAGGTTTTTTGGCCGATTGGTTTGTTGAATTTTCTGCAAATAATATTGCAAATTCATCTGTTGGTGCGATTTTTTTCGGAGAAACAATTTGGCCTGCATTAGTTACATGGTTTATGGCTGGATTTCTTATTGGTGTTATTGTTAAAGGTGTTAAAAGAGGCTTAATTTTAAGTTTAATTATATTTATAGCAGTTTTCTTTTTGTGGCTTATTACTGGGATATTTGCAGGGGCGGACATTACCGCAATTTTTATTACAAATATAACAAACACCTTAAGTGAATTATTTACTGTACTTATTTCTCTAATACCCGGTGGGATAATCGGTGGGCTTATAAGTGGTCCTTATCAACCGGAATAAATTTATATGTTGAGAAGATGATACAATCAAATAAAGCTCTTAAAATCTTGAAAGAATTTCCATTATTAAGCATTGAAATTCGAGATGAATTTTGGACTCCCCGTTTGCAAAGAAACCAAGAAGAATTGTTAATCTATCAGTATAATCAATTAGAAAGAACAGGGTGTATTGATAACTTTCGAATAGTGGCAGGTAGCAAAGAAGGGATCAGAAGAGGATTTTTCTTTTCCGATTCCGATGCTTATAAATGGGCTGAAGCTACCGCAATTAGCCTAAACATGTCAAAAAATCAAATCTTATCAAATCTACTTCAGGAATTTATAGAAATTATTGAGAAAGCTCAAGAAGATGATGGGTATATTTATACGTACAATCAAATAAATTTTCAAAATCGAAGATGGTCAAATTTACCAATGGAACATGAGCTGTATTGCATGGGACATTTAATAGAAGCTGGAATTGCTCATTTTAAAGCAACTAACTCCAAGAAATTCTTAAATATTGCAATAAAAAGTGCTGATATAATTGTGAGAGATTTTTTTGTTAAATCCCCAGAAATGACACCGGGACATGAAGAAATTGAATTAGCCTTATTGCGTCTTTATAAAATAACCCAGAATTTTAATTATTTAAAATTATCTCAGCAATTTCTTGAAAGACGAGGTAGTTTAAAACGTTTTACTCCCGTTATTTTCAAAAGTTTTCTCAATCAATTGAAGCATGAAAAAGAAATTAAAGAACACCTCAAAAAAGAACTAAAATATGAAAAAAAAGTTAAGTCTCATGATTTCAGCGAAAATATAATCAAAAAGGAGAATTTCTTGTATACATTTCGAATGTTGTTTTCTGCTCTATCGGGAACTTATTTTCAACAGAATATTCCTTTCACTAAGATGTCTAAAGCTGAGGGCCATTCTGTAAGATGGGGGTACTACATGATTGGGCATACATTACTTTATCAAGAATCTAATATTCAATCAAAATTATCAATTCTTGAAACTATTTGGGAGAATATGATCAACAAACGTATATATATTACTGGTGGTCTGGGTTCGATCCCCATTATTGAGGGTTTTGGAAGAGATTATGAACTTTCAAATAAACATGCTTATTGTGAGACATGTGCTGCAATATCCGCAATATTTTGGAATTGGGAGATGTTAAAATGCACCGGAAATGCAAAATATGCAGATCTCTTGGAGTGGCAGTTATATAATGCTTCTTTGGTTGGAATTTCCAGTAAAAAAATTTTATATTTTTATAGAAATGTCTTAGAATCTGATGGTAACTTCCAAAGGAGTTCGTGGTTCGATACGGCATGCTGTCCCTCTAATCTTTCTCGTTTATGGGGGATGATTGGAAAATATTTTTATTCGGTGACTTCTGATATCCTTTGGATCCATCAATATATTGGAAACAACTCAAATTTTTCACTTCCACTAAGCAATACGGAGAAGTCAGCTTCAATATCGATTCAACTTAGTTCATCTTTTCCATGGGAAGGGAAATGTGAAATTGCCATAAATTTGGATAAATCTACATTCTTTTCGATAAATCTAAGAATTCCCAGTTGGGTAAAAGAATATTCAATCTTCATTAATGATCTGCCTTTTTCTTTACCAGAATTTGATAAGAGTTATGAAAATATAAGAACTGCAAGTGGTTATTCTCCTTACAAATCAGAGTATCTTACAATTAAACGTGATTGGAATCCTAATGATAAAATAAGAATCAATTTTCCAATGAAAATTATAATTCACCGCTCCCATCCAAAAGTTAGAACGAATAGAAATAAAATTGCTCTCTCCCGCGGACCTTTGGTATATTGCTTGGAAGATATTGATAATTCTAAAGCAAAAGTCCCAAATGCGCGCATAAATTTAAACGAACCATTAAAAGCTAGTTTCTCAAATAAATTATTTAACAGAATTTATACTATTGAAGGAAAAGATTTTTCTGATAATTTATTGGTGTTTATTCCATATTTCTTGTGGGCAAATCGTGGAATTTCAAAAATGCAAGTTTACGTTAATGAAAAATAGCAAATTTATTTTATTAGCTGTTCTTTTTTTTTAATGGGGATTTAAAATTCGAAGAAAAGGATTATCAACTTTTTGGCCACAATATTTTGATAAAAATCGTCCTATTAGATTAGGTCGCAGGGTCTCTAAGGAAATTGCAACTGATAAGCCATTAGCTGAAGATGTTTTCAAAGCTGCAACAACTTTAAAATATAACACAGAAATTGATACTCAAAGTAAATATCCTCGAACTCCCTATGATCCAAAAGGATCAGTTTTAATAGATACGATGGGCCAGAAAAGATCGTTCACGTTAAGGAAATTGGCTCCGGAAGTAAAACAGGCGAAGATTAATCGTATTCAATCTGCTAAATTAGATAAATTCAAAAAGAAACGTAAAAAACATAAGGATAAAACAGAATTAATAAAAAGTAAAATTCAACAACGTAAAAAAAAATAAATTTTTTTTATTTTTTAAGTAATTTACCATTAATCTGCCCGCTTTGGCCAGGTCTACTCGTAATTTTAACAGATCCCAATTTTGTTTTCACAATTGCACCTTTAGTTAGGATATTTCTACGATTATAATCTACTGAGGCTTTGTTTTCTTCTAAACCTTCAATTTTGACACGTGTTGTTTTCTTTTTCTTTGAATCGGAGACATTGATCATATTTGATGAATATGCTTTAATCTTAATATTTCCTCCACGTGTGCGGATAATTTTCTTACGCTCATCATCGATTTTAGTTTCAATTGCATTTCGACCTAATCGAGATTTCCTTTTTTTGTGGGCTGAATGTACTTTGGCTCCTGTTCGTAATCTTCTACTTTGTTCTTGATATTTTACCACAGTATTCACTTTAAAAATTTAATCTATGATATCCAATTATTCGCGAATATTAAATTTTTTGATTTATTGAAAATATCAAACGTTTTCTATTCTCCAGATTCAATTTTATCTCCAATTCTGAGATCAAGTGATAATATTAAATTATAGATTAATTCAGATACATCTGTCAATGCTTTTTGATTTATTTTCTCTATATTATTTTGAAGTCCATAAAATTGATCCTTATTTTTGGCGGTAAAAGAGCAAATTCCAAAATTTTTGCGTAGAAAAGGTGAAAAATCCTTATCATAACACAATTTTGACCTTATTTTTTCAACTTGGATGCCTCCTCGAAATGCAAAATGCTTGATATATTTATTTAAAGATGTACTTATGTTTCCTTTTACAAAAAACCTACAATTCTGAATAATTGCAATCTCTGAACTGATTTTATCAATATTAATTAAATAAACATCCTTATATTTCGCAATATTCTCTAAATTATCATTTAAATATGAATTTGTGCCCCATGCGCCAATTGTTTTTGCTCCAGAAAATAAAAATTGTAAATCCATCCAATTTAAATTAATATTTCCTTCATCCATCCTCTCAATTAGATGTAATAACACCGCACAACCCGATGCATTATCTACTACTCCCTTTGAAGAGTTATCAAAATTATTAAAAAAAAATATAATTGAAGTAATAATGGAAACTGATAAACCTATTATTGCGAAAATCCTAAAAATATGAATAAAATTCGGATGTAATTTTAAAATTCCGATAAATGATGTAAAAAGTGTGAGAATAATCGAAAATCCCGTTATGATAATAAGTGTTTTTTGCAGATTTGAATGGTCAAAACCACGGATTTTTCTTCCAACAGAGTCATAATTTGCATTTACTATAATCAATCCCATTTTTGCATTGAATTCTTTGTGTTTAATAGAATTCTTTTCATAAATTATATTTTTAGATGAGAATTGTTTACCAAACTTAAAACCATTGATGTTGTTCAATATAATAAACACAAAGGTTGCTAATATTAGGAATAAAATAGAAAATATCAATGAAATTATAAAAACATTAAGTAAAATTAGTAAAATTTGTGTAGAAAAAAATATCAAAGAGAAAATTGATACACCTTTTTCAATAAAAACTAAAGTATGATAATAATTGAAATCTTTTACTTTGGGATCGAACCCCCTCTTTCTCAATTTGGAGAATATATAAATCTGAGCATCTTTTTCTCCTTTTGAACCCATCATCCGAGGAAAGCTTAATTCTTTAGTAATTTCATAAATTTTAATTGCTGCACTTTCAAAACTTTTCATTCGTGAAATGAGCTTGTCTTTAAACCTAAAAAAAATTTTTCCAATTTTCCTAATTTTCAATAATTTTGTTTGTTTTATCTTATCAATGGTAATTTCTCTAAATATTAAAATGAATTTGTATCCTACTGAAGAAAAAGAGAATTTAGTTAATTTATTTAATTTCTTCTACCCTTTTGAATCAATCCTAACCTCCGAACCAGATAGTTCAGGTGTTTCAGAAATGTACGCAGAGATCATAGGTAAGGATGCCCTAAATTTTATATATAAACAAACGCGAAAGCAAAGGACCGTTGAAGCAATACGACATTTCACTCTCCCAAAAATCAATTTTAATACCAAAACCTGTAAATTTTTAATCCACAAGCAAGCACTTAGTATGGGTAAAGTTGTTCTATGCAAAACTAAAGAAGAATCCCCACTAGGTCCAGTTTATTTGGAATTTAAAGCGAATAAAATTGAAGATGTAATTGAATACTTATTTCCTCCAACAGAAAAGGGGCGCGTTTTAGAAGCCAATTTCACTCCAGAGGATTTAGATTGAAAGTTTTAGGTTGTATTTGATTGAATTGCGTTTGAAATAACTTCGGCAATTGAAATTTGCATAAAAGCTGAATCTATCGTATCTGTACCAATAATGTCAGTTGCACCTGCTTTCATAAGGTTAAAAACTGCATTTTTTAACATTAATGGATGTGTTCCAACTGAATAAATTGACTTTGCACCTGCTTTTTTAACAATATCTATTGCTTTTGCCATAGTCCCCCCTGAAGCTATAATATCATCTGCAATAATCACATCTTTTCCTTTTATCGGGAGTTCCCCTTCCATCGTGATCTTCCCTGTTTTAACATCGCGCTTTTTAATAAATTGAATAACTTGAACATCTTTACCCAAATATCCTGCAAATTTTCGGGAACGTTCGTAAGCCCCCTTATCTGGGCAAATTACAATTGGATCTTCACTTCTTTTTGCTAATTCGTTCGCTAAAACTTCCATTGGATCTAAATTGAAGGCGGGAATCTTTAAAATTTTAAAAATACTTTCTGCATGAACATCGATCGTATAAAATTCGGTAGCTCCTGCTATTTCTATCCATTTTAAAATTTCTTCGGCAAAGATACATTCACCAGGTCTAAACGCTTTATCTTGACGTGAATATGCAAAGTATGGGACTACAACTCGGATTTTAGAAGCTTTCATACGTTTAACGGCTCCGATCATCATAATTAACTCCATTATGTGTAGATTTTGATCACCGCTTGAATTTGCTCCCATTGTTTGAATTAGTATGATATCTTTTCCTTCGAATTCATCATCTTCTTCTACATCAACACGGAGATAACCTTCTCCATCGGGAAATACTTCGTTTTCGGTCGTAACTACTCGTGCATGCAATAAATCTGCTACTTTCAAAGCTAATTTTTGAGAAGTAGGTCCAGCAATAACGATTTGATCTTCCATAATGTGTCACTTGAATAAAATTTAAAATCTAAATAATACTTTCTAATTTCGTTAGTATGTCACAAACATTATGGGAGATTAGTTTTTCATTTATAGGTACAGGTAAAGTAGTGAAAGGAGAAATACAAAGAAATAAATGTCCACAGACTTTTGAAGCAATTAGGGATAAAACTCGGGAGAAGGGATTCTTTACAGTTCGTAGCCGAGGAAATATAGGATCTAAACGTACATACTGGATGGCTTTGATTAGTCTAAGAAAAGGGGGAGAAAAAGACCAATATAAGAATATGAAAAACGGAGATATCGTTTATTGCCCTCGTCAAGATGCTTTGTTTTTAATTTTAAATAATCCAAGAATACAATATCTTGTATATTACATCGGAAAAATTACCGAAGGTATAGAAAATTTATCTACTTTGCAAAATGGAGTAATGTGCAAAATTGAATTGAAAGATATAACATAATAACTTAAGAATAATCTAAATTATGAAAAGTTTATTTTTCAGAATTGTGCCATTTTCTATATATTTATAATTTTTTTAAAATATTCCCTTGAAAAAAGTGTTCAGCAAGAATTGGTGGATGATATGATGTCACTTATTGCGTGTTTCTCCGGAAAATTATATGGATTACGTTCAAGGCAATCTCGTGTCAAAAAAAAATTAAGAGTTAAAAGCTAATTTTAAAATTTATATAATCTACTAAATTTCCTGTTTATAATGCTTTAAATACTCGAAATTTCAATATATTTTCAGTATTCAAAGAAACTTCCTTGGCAAAATTGAAATGTCTCAAATAATTACTCGGAAATTCGGATTAAAAACCGATGATATTAAAAAAGTTCAAAAAATATTTCTTAAATTCCGTGATTTTGAGAACCTGATAATCACCAGATTATTATCCTATGCCGATGACCCGAATTACATTGACCAATTCAAACGAAAAGCCAAAATTGGCTATAAAATCGCTTATGATTTTTTCAATATAAATCATTTAGCCCCTCAAACCTATTTGGGATTAATTTTCAAAGAACGAATGAAACGTGCTGCAATGTATTATCCGTATTTTGCTATAAGAAATTATTTAATTAGAAAAAACAATCTAACACGAATTTTAGCTCTTCTTAAAGTGATGTTTCGAAATTACCCTTCCGAATGTGTTAATTTCATTAAAAATGGCACCATAACAAGACAACATCTTATTGGTATTAAACATGAACTTTCCCATAATTTATATAGTGAACGGCAATCACTCAGTATTGAGTATCTTTCAAATCATTTAAACCAGCTAAGAAAGCTTATGCTAAAAAATATGGTTTCAAATCTTGAGATTAACGATGTACTTAATGAGACCTTAAAAAATCCTTCAAGAATGAAGCATATTACCTCCGAATCATTAAATGGGTTTAGTATTCAGCGAAAAAGACACGAAATAAAGATCAAGGAAGATGAACTGCTCACTTATCTAAGAAAACTCTTTATAACTTCAATAAAAAGAAAAAGCACACGTTTATTTAAGATTTACATGGATAGAGATATTTCAAAGGCAAAATCACCTCTATTGCAGATGATTAACTCCATCGGAATCGATAATTTAGATGATTTTAAACGGGAACGTGATGTTTATCTGTCATCATTAGAGAATTCAGCCGATATCAATCTTTATCCGCTATGTAAAGAGGTTACAGAAGATGTAATTAAAAGTATAACATCTACTGAGTGTCCTTTGCATAAATTGATAGCCCCTAAGTTTAAACCGATCCCGATTGAGTCTATTAATGATTCAGGTTTTTTGGAATATATTAAAATTAAAATTCGATATAAAGTAATGTCGATATTACCCGATATAGTTTTCCAAGGCACAAGCGGTATAATAACTCCTGTGCTTGATACTCTCGATTTAATTAAAGGAAGGTTTTCAGATTTATTGAATATTCCGAGAATAAAAACACTCACAATTAATCTCCCTTTTAGAGAACAGTTATGGAAAAATGTCTTGGAAGATTCGGAGGATTTAAGTCAATCCTTTATATTCACACCTTTAAAAAAGAGCGCATCCACTTACTTTAAGTTTAGTATATCCAACACTCCCCGAAAAAAAGCATTATTTCGGGATGATATGTTTCTTTCACCACCGATTTTGAAATTACAACACCGCAAATTAATTCTTATCCAACCTTTTGAGCAAAAAGGCATTGAGATTCCCGATCTTAATAATGATATTGAAATGGGAATCGATCTTGGTCTGAAACATTTTGCAGTGATTTCTATTCGTGATAAACAAAGAGGTGATGAAATTGCACGTTATTTCCTCGGGCAAAAAGCAATATTTGGTTATAAATTCAATCAAGATAGATGTAAATTCATCCCACTAAGGGGCGTAAACTGGAACATCAAGCGTAAACTTATGCATTTACGTTCGGAGGTAAGGGATGTTCAAACAAAAAATGCATTATATGAAACAAATTTTCCTAATGATGGAAAACGCCAATTTCATATAGATAAAACTTTGACGTGTTTGTGGGATAAAATCAATCGCATCCATCTTGAGATAAGAAATCAATTGACCCATCGAATTTTGCAGATTGCACAGTTCCACGGAGTTTCATTGGTTAAATTCGAGGATTTGAGTTGGTCAAAACATAGTAGGAAATCTGTATCGGGAAAATGGATTGCATATCACCAGATTCATTGGTTCCATTCAAAGATCATCCAACATGTTGTTCAAGTTGCGAAACGAGTAGGGATCAAAGTCGGAGTTGTAAATGCGCGTTGGAGCTCTCAAATATGTTCTCATTGTGCAAAAGGAAATGATCTTGCCTTGAACATCACAATGCAATCTAATAAAGGTCATCTCCGCGATTATTTTGGTTCCCGCATAGGAAAGCAATTTCGATGTAAACTATTGCAGAATAAAGATGGTACTTCTCATCTTAAGTTCGGGCTTGATGCCGATCTTAATGCTGCCCGAAATGTATGCATGCGACCGTTGATTCGGTCATCAATATAATATTTTTTTAAAATCACCAGCATTTCTATATGGGATGCTACTGATCTTCCGTTACAGATCTCCAATTGTCCACATTTGGATAATTTTTAAGTGACGGTAATGTGCAAAATAGAATTAAAAGATATTACATAAAAGTAAAAAAAAATCCAAAAATTTTTTAGAATACCACATGTTTTTTCCTGGCAAATTTTCTAATATACTCGAAACCAAATAGAGCTGGTAAACAAGCTATTAAACAAATCAGCCAATCTCTAAAATCTAAGAACATGAAATTAAGATTAAACATATCTCCCCCAATAAGTTCTTGGATTGGAATACTGTATATCCCAATTATTAATATTAGGAATGATGGGATGTAGAATAAAAATTCTTTATTGTAATCGATATCATGGAGAGAGTCCTTTAGGGAATGATTAATGCGTCGGATTTGTAACGGCATTATTATTGATTCTAAAATAAAAAGAATGACAAATCCCATTGTTCGCGCTTTTATTTGATAATTTGAGACAACTGTTTCAGATCCATTGTATCCAATACCTGATAAATTGAATGTGCTTAACCCGATTTTACCACCTAAGCATAAATAATATACAATTATAATTGCCAATCCCATTAACAACATTTGAACTAGCATTATTTTTATAATATCTTTTGTTATAATCTCAGCTGAATCTCTTGGTTTCTCCTCCATAATAGTTTTTGATATATTTCCAAATGTAAAACCTAAGGATGGAAACATATGAGCAGTAACGTATAGAATATTTAACTGTCCATAATCCCACATCTCGAAAAATGCATCATTGATGTTTAATGTGGCGGAAAACAGAATAATTGCTTCCATTACCGATACACAAACGAAGAAATATATTATCGTTCTAATTTTCATAAATAGACTTCTTCCTTCTCTAATACCAGTTACGATTGTGCTAAAGGAATCGTCAGTAATTACCATGTCTGCTGCTTCTTTTGCAACTTCTGTTCCTTGAATCCCCATTGCTAAACCACAATCAGCCATCGATAGTGCCAATGCATCATTTACACCATCTCCGCTCATAGAAACGACTTTACCCATTTCTTGATAACGTTGAACTATGATTTGTTTATGCTCTGGAGAAACTCTTCCGTAAACTGAAACTCTGGGGAAATCTTTGTCAGAAATATTTTCCAGTTGATTTCCTTCGATCGCAAGATTGGTTCGTTCATTATAAATCTCTAATTTTTTCGCTATTGCTTTTCCTGTAGAGATACTATCGCCTGTAATCATTATAACATTAATTCCCGCGTTTTTACAATCTGTAATTGCTTTAAAAACATCATCACGTGGTGGATCCAATATTACTACAATTCCTAAAAATACTAGATCGGATTCATAAGTCTCTCTAGCGTTGTCACTATCAAGATCTTGCACAAGTTCTTTTTCAGTGATCTCTCGATTAGTAATCGTCAAAATCCTATATCCTTGACTGGCATATATATTCATATTTTCTGTGATTTTAGCTCTAATTTCATCATCTATAGGTAAAATTTTACCATCCAATTGATATTGTGAACAAAGTGGTAGGATCCATTCTGTTGCACCTTTTGTAAATAGAATATTTTTTCCATCTTTTCTATATAACTTACTCATTCTTTTTATTGATGAATCAAAACTAAACTCATTAATAAACTCGTAATCCTCTGTTTTCTTATTAATATCAGGATTGTATTTTTTACCTAATACCTTCAAAGAAGCTTCAGTTGGTAGTCCAATAATTGACCATGTGGTTTTGCTTTTATTTCTCCCAAGAGTTCCTACAACTTGTTTATTTAACACACAATTATTGTTTAAATATCCTGAATAAACTAACGTATCTAATTCTATAATTTCTACAGGATTTACTTTATTCCATGAAAAGTGGACAATTCCTTCAGG
>JAUWOE010000108.1 GCA_030612265.1 Promethearchaeum sp. | reverse complement strand
TCTTAAGAATTGAGAAAAAAAAATTAATAGAATTACCAACCTTGTGAATCGACAGCATCAGCATTATACTTAGTTGTCCATTTGATATCGTATTTGGATTCGTCCATTTTCAACTCTTCGATCATCTGCTGCATTTGAAGCTGAGTTGCTTCAGGTATTGGAACACCGTTTTTCATCCTTTCTAATTCGATTACGTACTCCTTTTCTCCAGCAATATAAATATGTTCAGCTCCGGGTTGCTTTTTTGAATTGGCAATTTGCCTAAAAATATCCCCTGTAGTTTTCTTAAAAGTCTCCAATTCAACAAAAGCTTCAATATCTATAGCAATGAAGAAATGTCCCAATCTATAAGGATCGAATACTTGTTTGTCTCCTTCCATATGGAATCCTAGACAATGTTGCAGGAAATTTGCAGAACTAAGTGCAGCAGACAAAATCTCTACAAAGGTTGCATAATTATATCCTTTGTAACCTCCTAATTCTTCACCACTTCCACCTAATGGAGCAAGTGCTGCTTTTTTCGCCAGCATATCCTTTAAAATTTGATTTGAATCGGTAGGATTTTCCCCGGATGCATTAATAACCCATCCTTTAACTACAGGCTTATTAAGGCGAGCATACCATTCAATTTTTCCTCTTTGAGTTATAGATGTTGCATGATCAGCAAACCAATCGAAATCCCAATCAGTAGGTAAAGCAATCGTTAAGGGATTGGTTCCTAGCATTGGTTCAACTCCCCAAGTTGGCGCGATTGATGGCCGAGCATTTGTACCTGTTATTCCAATGCACCCTTGGGTTGATGCCATTAATGAAAAATAACCAGCAATTCCATAATGGTTTGATTCCCCTACAGTAACCATGCCAATACCGCATTTCTTTGCTTTATCAATTGCTAAGTTCATACCTATGTGCCCTGCTACCTGCCCCATCCCGTTATCGGCAGAAATTCGTGCTATCCCTTCTTTTTCTCTTTCAATAGTTATTTTTGTGGTCGTTTTTTGCTGTTTTCTCCTGATTCTAGCATAATACATAAACAACCTCCCAACTCCATGGCTGTCTATTCCCTTTTTATCTGCTTCGAACAGTACATCAGCACAAATTTTAGCATCACCATCAGAGACACCCATTTTACTGAAAGCATCTTTTTCAAATTCCCATAGTGTTTTAAACGAAACATTAACGTATTTCTCATCAGTCATCATTAATCTTCTCTATTTTATTCTTAATTTTATAAAAAACCAATTATCTTAATAGAAGGATCTTTTTACTTAAAGAAATTCTTATTATAAAAATGAAAAAGCATGAAAAAGCATGAAAAAGCTATTAAACTGAAATTAAAGAATAATCAAATCATAAGGCATTAAAGGAGAATTTCTTCCGAATTCCTCCTTCCCCTTTCAATTTTATTGCAGCAGCCATCTGCACTGCTTCTTCAATTGTATTTCCACATGGAATATGATTAAGCTCAAGAGCTTCTCTTATTAAACTAAATTTAAGAGTCCAAGGGACATACCCAATAATTGGTTTCTTGTATTTATTACCCAAATTAACGATATCCCTTCCAAGATTCATAGAAAGCTGTGGAACTTGCGGAACAAGAAGAATAAGCACCATTTCTATATTATTTTGGTTCAGTAGATATTCTAAAATATTAACAATATCTTCATTTCCCCCCGAACCTGTAATATCAATAGGGTTATTAAGACCAGCTATTTTTGAGGCAGTTGGATTAAGTAGGAATCCAACATCGTCTTTTTGTTTTTCGGTAAATTTTGTCAGCGATAAATTGTATTTTTCAAGTAGATCTGAACATAAAACCCCATGACCGCCCGACACACTCAATATTGCAATTTTATCACCATGAATTGACATTGTTGAATAATTTCTAAAGGGATTAGCTAGCATAGAATAAACTTTCAAAGTGTTTTTTAATTCAATTTCTGTTTCAGGGTTGATAACTGAATATTGTTTGAATGCCCCAGCCATAATTGAATTGTTTGCAGCTAATGCACCAGTATGACTACCTGCGGCAGTTTTTCCCGCGGAAGTTCTCCCTCCACTATAAACAACAATATCTTTTTTACTTTTTCTGGCATTAATACAGAATTTTCTTCCATCCCCTTCATTGAATCCCTCTAAATACAGCGCGATCACATCTGTATTAGGATCCTTTTCAAAATATTTAATCAAGTGAGTTTCGTTTATCATTGCTTTATTCCCAACAGAAACAGCGGTGCTAATTCCAATTTCCCGTTCAGCACAATTAATAAAAAACTGATCAACGAGAACACCTCCTGATTGAGAGATAACAGCTACATTACCAGATTTAGGTTTAGTCATTCTTTCAGAGGGAAGAAATAACGTATCTAGTATTGGAGGAGAATATACTCCCACGCAATTAGGACCGATGAAAGGCATATTGTTATCAATACATATTTTTACAATTTCATCCTGTAATTTTTTCCCTTCTTTTCCTGTCTCAGCAAAGCCTCCACCAACAATAATTGCTCCTCGAACCCCAAATTCCGCAGCTTCTTTAATAACTGGAAGAGCATGTTTTGAATTTACTGCCAAAACTGCCAAATCCGGTATTTTTGGCAAATCAAATATGGTGTTAAAAACATCATGACCTTCAATTTGCTTATATTTAGGAACTACACCATAGGTTTTTACATCCATTTCCATAAGATTTTTGGTAAACATCGCATTTCCCGGATGATAGGGATTTTTTTGTGATAAGCCAATAACTACCATGGATTCTGGTCTAAAAAGTGGTGTTAAATCGAATTCTCCATAATTTTCTTCGATATCCTCATTGGGCATGAGTTATTGAATTTTCTACAAAAAAAAAGTCTTTTGATGATAATAATAAAAAATTCATTTTTTTTTTTTACCATTACCATTTGTTAAAAATATTAAAAATTTTTACAAAATATATCAACAAAAATTATTATAGAAGATTAATATCAAAAACTATCGAGATGGTTTTTAATTTATGAAAGCAAAAGCAAAAACGCCGGGTGCGAAGATTAATCGAACAAATTTAATTCCCCCTGAAATTGTTGCCGCATTTAAAATTAAAGACACAGGGTATAATATCCTTCTTAAAGGGAAAGCCGGTGCTGGTAAAACAACCTTTGCTCTAACGCTGCTTGATGTTTTTAAATATTTCGAGCCAATATATTTATCCACGAGAGTTGCCCCCTTAAGCCTTTTTTCTCAATTTCCTTGGTTAAAAAATCGTCTTAAACCTGAAAACATTATTGATGCTACAAGAACATATATCCCTCCTGCAAATAGACCAGATCCAGATGGAAGTCTAATGAAAGCGCATCTAATGAGGACTATACGTTTTTCTTCTATTCCTGAGTTTTTAAAAATCGTTTATGAAAAAATTGCACAATATGAACATCCGATTATTGTTATAGATTCATGGGATGCAATAATGGGTCAAGAAGGCGAGAATAAAGAAAATATTGAGACTCTATTTTCTGAATTTGTAAGACAAACAAATGCAAAATTGATTTTGATTGCTGAAACAGATGAAACTGGATTTTTGGATTATATTGTTGATGGGATCTTTACCCTCCGCGACGAATCAGTGGATGGAAGAACTATTCGTACTATTGAAGTAAATAAAGTTCGGGCAATTAAGAGAAATCAAAAAAAATATGTTTTTACTCTATTTAATAATAAATTTCAATATTGCAAACCATTCCAAGACATTAAACCTACAGAAATTCTTCCGTGGAACACAACTACCGATTCAAATGATCTGTTTTCTACAGGAAATAAATCTTTAGATCAACTTTATCATGGTGGTCTTAAGCAAGGAACATTTAATCTATTAGAAATCGAATCAAATGTACCCATTACATCATATTCTCCAATAGTAATTGCAATGATATGCAATTACATTCAACAGAATCGAGGAATAATTGTCCATACAACAGACGGGATAAACTCTGAACTTATAGATAAAAAAAGGTTATTCCTACATCTTAAAACCGATGCAATAAGCAAAAACATGCGTATTTTAATGGAAAAATTGTCAGATCGAAATGAAATACGACCATATATTAAGCAAATTGATAAAGAGAACTTTAACAAGATATTTTTTGATACATATGCAAAATTATCTAGTATAACAAAATTTCAACCAGTTTTTGCTCTAATCTCATATAATACATTAACCTTTATGGTAGATTTTAATAAAGCCATAAGTCAATTTGACCAACATATAACTTTGATTAGAAATTGTAATGTAATAGAGTTAGGCATAATAAATTCAACGCGTTCAAACGTTAGCGCTTCATCTCCTTTAAGTACATTAACGAATGATCTATCTTACGTTGCAGATACTCATTTAAAGATTTTTAAACAAAACGGTGCGATTTTTATATATGGAATAAAACCTCACACTGAAATTTTTTACATGGAAAATGATTTCTCCTTGGGATATCCACAGATTAAGTTGATCCCAATTGTCTAAATAAAGAAAAAAAAGCAATAAAAACGGTTATTAATTGATGGAAACTTGGAAAAAAAAAATTTGTTTAATTGGTTCAGATGGTGTGGGAAAAACATCCATAATCATTAGATATACTCAAGGAACCTTCTCCAATAGTTATTTAATGACCTTAGGTTGCGATTTCTACGAAGTAAATCTTAAAAGAACAAATAAAAAAAATATAGAGATAGATCTAAACCTTTTTGTTTGGGATATCGCTTCCCAAAAAAATTTTGAAAAAATACGCAGCCATTATCTTCAACATGCAAATTTAGTAATAATAGTCGCAGACGTTAATCGATTAGATCCTAAAAAATTTATAGATCCATGGATATCTGATTTAAAAACTAATAGTCCTCCTAATTGCCCTTATATTATTGTAGTAAATAAGTCTGATCTTGAAAATACAGAAAAAATTAAAGAATCAGTAGAAATATTAAAAAAAAAATACAAAGATACGAAAATATTTTACAGCTCAGCAAAATCTGGTAAAAATATAGAAGCCATTTTTGAATATGTTGCAGAATATTTGGTAAATGAAATTAATGATTACTAATATTACTGATCCATAAAAAAACTACTTATAATCTCCCCATTTTATAATTATTCCTACAATTCAAACTTTTTTTTAAAACAAAACCTTTTTCGTTCAGAAATACTTCCAATTTAGGGAGAATTTATTGACGAAAGCAAATAAACCAGATTCAAAATCAGTCTCAAATTCAAAGAAAAACAAAGTTTCATTAAGAATTGAAAACGTTGTTGCTAGTATCAATTTGGGCGTTCAACTTCCATTGGACAAAATTCTGGAAAAATACAAAGATATTGAAAAAAAAAAAAATTTTCCTGGTTTAGTTGCTAAAATAAATAATCCAAAGGCCACCTTTCTTATTTTTGCTTCTGGTAAATTGGTAGTTACTGGAGTTCGATTGCCAAGTCAAATCCCAACTGTTGTCAATATAATTATTAAAAAATTAAAAAAAGCTGAAATCGAAATTGAAAACGAACCGATAGTAAAAATAGAAAATATTGTTGTTCGTGGAGATTTTCATCAATCCATAAATTTAGATATAGCATCCCTCATTTTGGATTCAGCAATCTATGAACCTGAAGTATTTCCCGGCTTGATTTATAAAATAGTTGACCCAAAAATATGTTTTTTAATTTTTAGTTCAGGGAGAATAATAGCCACTGGGTCAAATAGCGAAGACGTAATAAAGAAATCAGTCAAAATTCTTGCAGTCAAACTTAAAAAGAATGGGGTTTTGGGAGATAAGGGGATTGAAAAAGAAAACAGTTTAGATTTGTTAGAGATATAAAATATTTTTTTTCTTTTTCAACAAGACTCTCCTTCATTCATTGTGTAATCTTTTTATTTAAAATTCGGATTTCTTCTTTCAATGCTACAATTATTTCCTTGTTTATTTCTTCATCTTTAATTCTAGCATTTTTTATCTCTTCTAATCCTAATTCTAATTCATTACGTTTTAATTCATTTTCTTCTAAAGATTTTAATAAAGAAGTATTTTCATCAACTAAATCTTGAACTTGCTCTTCTATTCCATCAATCGCTACATTTTTTTCTTGATATATTTTCTGAATTTCCATTTCTAAGTCTTTCTTAAGATTCTTCTCTTCTTCCAACTTATTTTTAAAATTTTTTAATTCTATATCTTTCTCTTCTAATTTTGTGCTTAATTCATCTGTAATTTGAGTAATTTGATTAACAAGAAGCTCATTCCTTTCTTTAATTTCCTTTAATTCGACATTTTCTTGGTCCATAATTTCAATTCTCTTCTCAAGCTCATCAATTTCAGCAAGATTAGATTGCTTTGTAATAATTGTATGATCTTTATGAAGATGTGATGAAGAATCTAAGAGAGGTAATGGATTTTCTATGGGTTGCGGTTTAGGTTTAGGTTTAGGTATAGGTTTAGGTATAGGTATAATTTTCTCCTCATTCTTTACTCCTGGTAATGGTTGACCAAATAAACCTCTTCTAACTATGTTTTTTTCACTTTCATTATTTTTATCTGATGTTTGACTCGGGTTAAAATCAATAACAGTTTCATAGTCAAGTTCTTGTTCAATATCTTCCTTAGATACCCTTTTATTGACGAGTTCCCGAAATTTCTTAACCGATCCTCTCTTTTCTCTGGATTCTTGTTTATCGTTACTCCTTGAGAAGGAAAATGCAGTATCACCGCTACGTAAATCAGGTAGATCTGTATCCATTATAGTTGTCGGATTCACACCATTTTCTATTTGTTCATAAAGGAAATTTAATTGCCTCTCATGAGCTAAAATCAAACCATCTTCACTTAAATTAACTATATTAAAATAAAAAGCATATTGTCCTTTCGCAGTAATCGTATCATATACTATAATCTCTGGGAACACCGAGGAAATAAAGGAATACTTCATATTACTATCTTCAAAGAAATTTAACCTTAAACTGGCAATAATCCGTTTTATTTTGTAAAGAATTTCTTCTCTAGGTGTAATTAACTTATTGAATTCGGTTGAAAGATAATTATAAAGAAAATGAAAATCTTTTGGTAAAATTAATTTTGCAGTAGAAAGACTTTTATCCACTACTTTTTCAAAATCTTTTAGTTTAGCTTTACTTCGCGCCTGTGGGGGGCCCATAACAACGAATAAAAAGGAATTCTTATCTCTGCGTTCATAACGTTTGAAATAGAGCCCAAATCCAGGAGTAACTTTTTTAAAATTATCAATTTTTTGATAAATTTCAAATAATTTGCTGATTGCTTCACGAACCATTATATTAACCTCTGTTACTCGTCCAATCCTTTAAAACTATCGATTTCATTTAAAATTTCCTTGATTTTCGATGTATTCTTTCTGATTTTAACTTTAAGAGCATTATTTTGATCAGAAAGATGAGTATTAGAATTTACAAGTTTAGAATTTAAGTTTTCAAGAGATATTATTTCTTCTGATAATTCTGATATCTTTAAATTGCTTTCTTTTAAATTTTCTCTTAATAAATCGTTATCCTCATCAATTTCTTCCTTCTCTTTTATCAAATTTTGATTATCATACTTTAAATCTTGAACTAATTCTGAAAGACGTTGTGTCTCTATTTTAAATTGTTTGTTTTCAGAAATTAACTCCACTTTTTCAGATTTTATACGATGTAAATTATCTTTCAATTGATTTTTCTTCGCTTTAAATTCATTTTTAGTGGAATTTAATTCGTTTTTCAATTTTTGGATTGTTTTATTATTTAATACTTGGTTATCTTCATAATTTTTATTAATATTTCCTTTTCGATCTATTTGCTCTAATTGTTTATTTAATTGAGATATTTTTTATTCAGATTGTTAATCTCTTTAGATTCAGTGAAAATTAGATTTAGATTATTTATTTGGAAGATAAAAGCGATGCTATCACTATTTTCCATGAAATTAATTATACAATCAGGTTGGAACGAATTCCCAAAAGAAAACGCTCTATGATTTTCTATCCATATAGAATTTTGAAGATTGAGTATTTTTTCTTCCAGAAAAGAGATCGTTTCTTTTCGATTTATAATAAATTCTTCTCGATTCCCGAAAAAATAATTAAGAATTGGAATAAATTCTGGATCAGAAGGCATCAAAAACGAATTTGAGTGAATTTTTTGTTCAAAAATATTATTAATATCATTAATTGTTAATTCCTGCTTAGAAATCGTTATAGACGATTGTAAAATGAGGAAAATTTCTCCTATATTTGAATTAGTGGAATTAATGTCTCCCACTAAGTATCGATGGAAAATAAATTTTGAAGAAGAAGAATTTTTCTCCAAAGTTGAGATAAATTTTTTAAATTCACCTATAACTTTACTCTTTTCCATGCCTGTAATCCCTTTTCTTCCCTTTTCTTCCCTTTTTTCCCCTTTTTTTTACCTTTTTTTTCCTTAGATATCGGTTTTCTTTTGGTTTTCTTACAGATTTCTTACTTTTCGAATATTTCCAAAATATCATTAAGTTCATTTTCTAACTTCTCTTTTGAAAGATTTTTATAACTTTTTATTAAAATATCTCTATCAGCTTTTTCAATTACGGAATTTTGCTCTAAAAATTGTTTTATGTAATGATTTCTCTTTTTTGGAGAAGATTCTATATTAATTATTAATTTTTTTAACTTGTTTTGTCTATCTGATAATATATCTTCACTTTCTTGAACGAACGCACCATTTTTATTTTTAATTTTCAATGATTTTTTTAACCAAGGTGATTGGTCCTCAATTTTTTCTAAATAATCCAGTTCGACCAATTTATCTCTGGGGATAAACTTAAATTTTCCAAGATCACTTAGGAAATCTCTATTCATCTCCTTGATCTGGGTGATTTTCCTCATTATTTCTTTTTGATTATGTTTATTTTTTTCTGGATGAGCACGAGGCATTATTATCAAATAAGATTTTCTAATTCTAAAAAGTTTGTAGAGAAAAGTTATAAAAAAAAATTAAATTTATTTAGAGAAAAAAATCACTGTTATCATCATTCAAATCATTTATATCATCAAACGCATGAATATCAATGAATAGATCATAATCAAAAATATTCTGTATAAGTGAACGGAGTGAATTTTTTACCATTTTAATATCCTTCATACCTAACCCAATAATTTTTGAATTTGAAAAGATTAAGAAAGTCCCTCCTGTTGGCGGTTTAACAATTGCAGCAGGAAATTGTTCAGGCTCATAAAGACAGTTCGTTAAAGTTAAACAAGCCATTTCAAGGTTAATTAATTTCTTCAATTGGCTCATAATGACAAGATTTTGAATCTGAATATTAAATTCTGTAAATTTTATTTCCGCCTTTGCCAGGCGTTCTATAATCTTTTCTTTGATCTCCGGAATTTTTTTCTGTTTTTTAATACCTGTAATAATCAATTTTCCATTTCGGAACAAGATTATTGATATATTGTCTATTTTGAACATTACACAAGGAAATCGATTAAGTCGTTTCACTTCAATCTTTTTTTCAACCTCACTAAAATCTATTCTTTTATCGCCTTCAAGGTTTAAAATGCCAAGCGCTACGATGTTTATGATTTTATATGGAAAGTTGCTTGCATTTTCCCCTTCAAATTCTTCAATATCCCCCGAATATACAGATATTGTTTGGTCTGGTATTTCTAGTAGTGCCATTTTTGTTATTCTCCTTCTTTTTTAATTTTTTAATTTTTAAGTTAAACGTATCCTAGGTTCGAATTTTCAAATTCAATGATTAAAAGAGAATTTGTTTTGTATATTAAAAATAACTATTTCACAATATATATGTTTAGGTCAACTTGCAAGGTTTCTAAAGTATTCTTAGAATATTCTTAGAATATTTATTAGAATTTTAGAGGTCTGAATTGATGGGGAATATGTTGATAGAATTGATGGGTATTTTTGTGGAAATAAAAAATGATTATATTTCTGATTTTCAAGTAAAAATTCTGCATTTTCTAAGTATGACCAGAAAGAGAATTTGATGAGATGAATCGATAAATTAATTGTATCCCGACAAAATTGACCAACTATATGAATACTTTAAAATCTGCGCCTTTGAATACTCAATTTGCACATTTTCGATCACAGATTTAGGAAATTACTCAAAAACAAATTGTCCGAAAATAATTTCGATCTCCGATAAGTTCCCCAAAAAAATCTCTGTTGAAAAAACAAATGGGCTCAAAATTCTAAATAAAAATACTTTGTAGTAAAAAAACTATTCTCCGCTCATTTCTAATAATTCGCCGAAGGCTTCTCGCTCATCTTGTGAAATTGAAGGAACTTTGCGTACATCCTCAATAATAACTGATGTTCTTAACGCCAATTTCTTCTTAACCTTCGTTTTTTTAATAACATCTTTGGAGACACTTTTGTAATGTTTGATCTTCTCTTTGTCTTTTTTTTCCTTCAAAGGAAATGATTTATCGCAAATTTTGCAATAAAGTTCGTCGCTTCGTTTCTTAGGCAATAATATGTTGCCACAATCTTTACAGAACTCCATTAGACTTAGATCCACCATAGAGATTTTTTTTTTCTTATCCACATTCAGTTAAACCTAGTATATAAAGCTTTTTCAATTGTAAATATGTGGAAAAGTAGCTAAAAAGAATTAATTCATTTGGAAAATGGGACATTTAAAAATCACCCATTTTTTTCAACAAATAAATGAGTGAACTATCTCCTTTTTTTGATCCACTTCTCCTTCTATTTTTCATGATTTTTTCACTATGATTGAATTTTACACTTTCCTATACGTTGTGGGCATGCAAGCTCCCAGTTGAGTTTGGGAAGAAAAAGATCCGATTGTGGTCCGGGAGGTAACCCATCAAATATTATATCCAACCATGTCCGATCTCGTAATTTATACCCATATCGTTCAATAGGAGATGTTATTTTTCGAATACCTGAATAAGGACGCGAAGAGTTGAGTTTCAGACGAATTAATTCGAAATAATTCCGACAATATTCAGTATTTCCTATCTTGCGAAGAAGATCTAAATATGGACGTATTTTTGAATTAGCACTTTCGACCACGTTCGTATTAATGAAGTTCCGAGTTAATCGCACTGGAGAATTCTCTTTATTCACAGTGTCCAAATTTTTTATCGTAATTAAGACCCGCATGATGTTTTTAGCTAACAAATACTCTGTATTCATAAAATTGGGTAAGGAATCGAGTAATTTTTGTCTTTTTTGCATATATTTTTTATTGGTTAGGTGAAAAAGATCATAGAACCGATATAATAAATTATATTCTCGCATGTAGATCCCCCAAAGATGATGTGTTACTTCTTCCTGCTGGGATATTTCGAGAATTTTTTGAGTTATCTTTGATTTGTGGTTTAATACCGAAATTTGTGCTGCACGTAGATAGGATTTGATTTCATTGATTTTTAAATTTATTTTTTTAAGGTTGGGATGCTGGCAGAGTATATTTCTCTGATATCTTCGAATATTTAATCGAATATGCGCATTTTCCCGCTTTTGAGTCCAATAAGAATCTTTTTGCTTCCATTTTTTTAATGTATTTTTTACACTTTTTAGTTTTAGCTTTTTTTCTTTTAGGGAGAGACGGAGCGCATGAAGTTTTGCTTGAGCTTTTCTGAACTTTCCTTGGACGGGTCGGAGATGAGGGTAAAGGTTCCGCATAACGTGGATTAAGCATTGTTGATGTTTTGCAAAGGGACATAATTCTTCTACAACTTCAGGGAAGTAAGGAGCTCCATCGGTTAACACCAATACAACATTATAAAATAACTCCCGTTTTGATGCTAATGCATTTAAAATACCTTTCTTACTTCGAGATTTAAGCCATTGTAAGTGAAAGATATATCCTGTCATTGTATCAATTACAACTAAAAGCGAGATCTTCCTCCCTTTAAATGTTTCATCAATTTCAAGTAAACTGAGCATTCGACAAGCAATGAAGTCAAACTTTGAATTGAGGCACTTAATTCTCCCTTTATTCTTCAAAAGGACCTGTCGAATCTTATGGCATTTTCTTTGAAGTTTAAAAACATTTACTAAATGTCGACTTACTTGATTGGGGCTCATAGGTGCCAGTAAAAGATCCAAAATCAATTTATCTTCACTCATATTTGCAAATTTTTTATCTTCGCAGTCATTTATACCCATTGAAGCATTAGAAACTTTAATAGGTGATTTTTCTTTATTATTATTCGGGCTGTTATTCATGATTACTCATTTCTTAAAGATGGATCCCGTGAAGAGATATCTTTGGGAAGTAACGGCCCTTTATAGATCTTTTGACAATTGAAGAGATTTCTTAAAATTTCCAATAGTTTACGCTAAAAATATGTCGATCTATTCAATTTTGAGCAATCAATACTTATTTCTTCTAATTATGATCTTATATAATCCGACGCTGATGGTACCGACATAAATTATTATTGGATTGTGGGGAAAAA
>JAUWOE010000195.1 GCA_030612265.1 Promethearchaeum sp. | reverse complement strand
TGAAACAATAAAATTCAAGATAAAAATTCCAATTCTTATCATTCGGCCTAAGTTAAAATATCTTTTCTGAGGTATAGTTATAATTCCATTCACCAAATTAATAGATATTACACCCCAAAAAGCTTTATATCTATTACTATTTATATGCATATATGGATAGGTTCCAGTAATCATATATGGATCATTTAGAGAAATTAAACCAAAAATTAAGCCCATTAGACTCGATAGAACAAAATTTGTGGTATGAATCATCCATAATGAATTTTTTTTAAACCAATTGGGAGATTTCGTTGGTTCAATTTCTGAAGAATTCACATTCAGTTTTTCACCAATTTCATCAATTTTTTTATTATTCATATTCTTTTTGCTTCTGATTAATACCAAATTTGTTCTTTAAAAAAATTATAAAAACCTTATTATTAAAAATTGTTGGTTTTTTTTTGATGAATCATACACATTATATAGAATTGCAGAGGTCAATTTGTCTGAAGATGCAACTAAACTATATAAGATTCCATAACCGATAATCGAAAGAATGAGATTTATACTAAATATCCATATTCTTTGCTTTTTTCGTAATATAGAATATGGTCTATGAGGTATTGTTAATATTCCATTTGTCATATTGACAGAAGAAACACCTAATAACCCAATCTTTGCGTTCATAGTATGAAATGGATAAAAACTCTGATATTGATGTTCCATTATTCCAAAAATTAAACCGATTGTATTCGAAAGAATTAAATTTAAAGCATTTATAATCCAAAAAGATCTCTTTTTTAATTGATTTTTATTTTGTTCTTTTTCTATTTCAGATGTATCAACATCCAGTTTTTTTCCGATATCATCAATTTTACTATTTTTCATTTTAATCATTCTATTATTTTTTTTCTTTATCAATTTCGTATTTGTATAGGATTCTCAATTTTTCATAGATATTTTTTTATTTTCAATATTACTTCTCGTAGGAGATTTATAAACACTATACATGATTTCCATACCCTGTGGTTTTGGTGGTAGTAATGAAATCATTGAATTATAAATAAAATGTGAAAATGTTAATGAAACAATAAAATTCAAGATAGCAATTCCAATTCTCATTATTCGACCTAAGTTAAAATATTTTCTTGGAGGTATAGTTATAATTCCATTCACCATATTTATGTAAATTACACCAAAATTGGCTTTATGAGAATTATCATTTATATATGGATAATGCCCAGCATGTATTTCTGGATTATTTAGAACAGTTAAGCCAAAAATTATGCCCATAAGACTCGATAGAACAAAATTTGTAGCATGAATCATCCAAAATGAATGTTTTTTAAACCAATTTTGGGATTTCCTTGGTTTAATTTCTGATGAATTTACATTCAATTTTTCGCCAATTTGATCAATTTTTCTATTTTCCATTTTAATCACTCATACTCCTTTTTCTTTTTTTAATTAATTTCGTATTTGTATTGGATTATCAATTTTTACTTGAGAACTATTATGAGTAAAATCTACAACTTCATTTTGTATTTCTCGATAAATTTTTTTGTTTTTCTCTTGCTTTAGTGCTTGTTGATAATAATTCAGGGTTTTATATTTTCTTTCATTAAGCAATATACTTAATCTAGCTAAATTCCAATTATTTAAAGCATTACTCGTAATTGATTTTAGTGATTTTTTAAAAAATGCTTGGGATTTTTTATATTCTTTAGAAGTGAATAATTTAATCCCTAAATTTGTCAATTTTAAAGCTTCAATTTCTATCAGTTCTAAACTGAAGTATTTACAGTCTTCTCCTTGAATATTTGAAAGATATGTAAATGTGTCAGTGAAGTTTTTGGTAGTAGTTAAAAATCTTGAAGTTCTTTTTGTCCAATAGTCTTGGAATCGAGTAAAATTTAATACTAAATCCATCTTTTCTTTTTTCCATTTTTTCCAGACGGATAGAAATATCGTTGGAGAATTAATCTTTTCAAGATAATCTAAAATATTTGCGTTAATACTTTGAGTTCGAACTTTAGGTAATATGGATATGAAAATTTTCGCAATTTTTGGATGAAATAACGCGAAAATCGCAATCATTGAAACAATACTTTTTATTGAAAAAAATTCACGATTATCATAATCATATTGGTTCTCAATCATGCTAATACAATTATTTTCTACTGAATCCAAGAATAAAACATCATATCCCATAAATTCATTATATATCCTCGATCTAAAGGTAGTAATTAAACCTTGTTTATCCAGGAGAGATATTTTTTTGGGTTTTTGAGCTAGGATTCGAAAGCTTTTTTGATTTTTGAAACTTTGAGGTTTGACGGTATTTAAATTTAAAAAACCTGTGGAAATTAACATTTTTTTCAAAAATTTGGGTGTCAAACCAATTTTGTGGGTATTTCCAGGGAGATCAACCCCAAATAAAAATCGCATTATATTCCTTTTTTTTAATTTTCTTCTCGTCAAAAGTCTTAAATAGCCTTTGTTAAAGTCTGGGGCTTCGATAGATAATTTGCCATCTGGTTTAAGCACTCGAAACCATTCTGCAATTAAAAATGGAAGTGTAATTACATCAAAATGCTCGATTATATGCGAAGCCTCAATCTCATCAACACTATCATCTTCATATTGTAAATGGCAAACATCTGCAATCTCATCTGCAATTTCAGATTCAAATTTATCAATGTTGACATATCCCGGTTTATAATAAATTCCACAGCCTAAATTTAATTTAATCATACTCTTCTTTCTCATCTATTATTTTTCAATATTTTTTTCATTTCTTATAAGTTTTTGAAGATTTTACATCTAATTTAGTTTCTTCAATCCTTCGCATGCAAAATGGAGTATTATGTAGTTTTCCGGTCATATGCAGTGAAACTGAGTTGCAGCCCCCTTTACATCTTTTGGAAAAATAACAATTCATGCAGTTTTCTCCGATTTTTTCTGCAGTAAATTTTCGATTATATCGAAATGAATTGGAATCATCCCAAATATCTATAAAACTCCTTTCCCTAACATTATCTTCGATAAATTGATTATTTCCCATCGAAAGGCACCCAACTATCCCTCCATCGGATGTTATTCCTATTGAGGATATCCCTGCAGTGCAACCATTCCAATGCCCTCCTCCTTGGAGTAAATGTGAAAAATAGCCAAAACAATGCGCGCCAATTATTGGATAATCCTTGAATTTATTTTTGATTCCTTCAGATACAATAAACATCGCAATAGCATAATATTCATCTTCATCAATTATAAGGCTTTTATCAAGATTTCCAAAGGGCATACCAATCTGAATTTGCCAATTCACTTTCTTTTTCTTTAAAATATCCCGAATAGCGATCAGTTCTGAGAAATTTGTTTTAGTAACTGTCGTAACGACTGTCGTTTGTATATTTTTTTGATTTAGTAGGTCAATTGCATTAATTGCTGCCTTGTAAGATCCTTCCCGTCTAATTGAATCATGGATTTTTTTAGTTCCGTCCAATGAAATTCCAATAACACTTGGTTCCAACTCGAAAAGATCATTGATATATTTTGGTAACAAGAGCCCATTTGAAACAAAAGCCAGTTCCATCCCCAAATCTTTAACACACCATGCTAGAGATTTCCAGTCTTTTCGAACGAACGGCTCACCGCCCATTAAACTAACCGTATTACAACCTGATTCTGCTAAATCTTCACATAATCTAAAACACTCTTCAGTTGATAATTCATTAGGTCTAGCAGTTCCTGCACTCGAACCACAATGTTTACAATGCATATTACACGCTAAAGTTGTTTCCCATACTGCACAATCAAGTTTATATTTCATCCGAAAATCCATCTAAATTTTATCTAACTATTATGTGGATTAATAATAATTCTTGTATTTAAACATTTGAGGTAAGAATATCGAACTTTAACAAACAAATTAAAATAGAAAGTGAATGAAAAAAATTAAAATTTCTAATCTTATGGACAAATTCCCCTTAGCCCCATTGCATATGTAACTCGTTTTATAGCTAACATTATGGCTGCTGATCGAAAACTAATATCCATCTTCGTTCTGAGTGCATATACTTCATTAAACACCTTAACAATTGTTCGTTGAAGTTCTTTCTCAACACGTTCTAAACTCCATAATAATTGCTGAAAACCTTGAACCCACTCAAAATAAGATACAATTAGACCGCCCGCGTTAGCTATGATATCTGGAATAACAGGAATATTTCTATCCCATAATACTTTATCTGCTTTCAAAGAGATTGCAGCATTTGCACCTTCAATAATTCGCCGACATCTCAGATTATTTACATTATTTTCTGTAATTTGATGATGGGTAGCACATGGAATTAACCAATCACATTCTAAGGCTAATAGAGATTCATTAGTTATTTTTTCAGCCTTAGGATAACCCAGTAGGCTACCTTCCTTTAGCTTGTAATCAATAACATCTTGAATATCTAAACCCTCGCTATCGAATATACCTGTTTTACTGTCGGAAATTGCGATCACTTTAGCTCCTAATTTATCAGTTGCAAGCGCAAAATTACGACCAACCTGACCAATACCTTGGATAACAACGCGTTGACCATGAATTTCTTCAAATTCTTTCCGCGACATCTCATGAAGTATATATCCAATACCTAGCCCAACTGCTTGATCTCTTCCGTAAATTCCGCCAGTATCAATAGGTTTACCGGTAACTACTCGATGTGTTGTGTGTCCAACACCTACTGAATATGTATCCATTACCCAAGACATTACTTTTTCATCAGTATTTAGATCAGGTCCAATAACATCTTGTTCTGGACCTATTACGTTGAATATTGCTGACGTATACCGGCGTACTAAGCGTTCAAGTTCTTTTTCAGAAAGTATATTCACATCTGCTTTGATAGCACCACTAGAACCACCAAGAGGGATACCTACAAGACCACATTTTAACGTCATCAAAGTTGCTAAAGCTTTAGTATCATCCAAAGAAATATTGGGATCGATGATTAATCCACCTTTAGCAGGGCCTACAGTATTTGAATGAAGCACACGAAATCCTTGAAACATCTGCAGGGATTTATCCTCTCTTTTCAAAGGACAATTGACAATTACCATACGTTCTGCTTTAGTTAACAATAGAAGCAGCTTCTCATCTATTCCTAATTTTCTACCAATGCTGAGTATTTTATCATTCGTATCTTCTAGAAGAGATCCCATTCAGTGCAACTCCAGTTTTTTATGGATAAATGCCCCGTAATTCAATAGCTTTGGCTACTCTTTGAACTGCAATTAAATAAGCTGCTAGACGATAACTTATGTTCTTTTCCTTCTTTAAAACTCTAATTGCATCGAAAGCTCGTTTTAAAATCGTCTCTAACTGTCGATTAACCTCATCTAAATCCCAGAAAAGACCTTGTCTGTCTTGAATCCATTCGAAGTAGCTTACAGTAACCCCACCGGCATTAGCTAACACATCTGGCACAACATCAATGCCTTTCTTTTCTAATATTTCGTCTGCTTCAGGTGTGGTAGGTCCGTTGGCACCCTCAACAATACATTTACAGTTTATCTTTGATGCATTCTCTATTGTAATTTGGTTTTCTAAGGCACATGGGCTGAGAAAATCACATTTTAATTCCAATAGTTCCTTATTGGTAATTTTTTTAGCTTTTGTATATCCTTCAAGCGTTCGATGTGCAGGATCTGTAATATATGCAAACATTTCGTCAATATCTAAACCATCTGGATTATAATACCCTCCCGAAATATCAGATGTAGCGATAATTTTATATCCGTAATCTTTAAGAGTTAAACAAGCATATTGCCCTACATTACCGAACCCCTGAACTACAGCAGTACATTCTTCAGGTTTCATATCATGTTTTTTTGCATATTGATCTAATATATAAGCAACACCGTGACCAGTAGCTTGAGTTCTTCCTAAGCTTCCACCAATTTCTACCGGTTTCCCTGTGACAACTCCACTAACTGTCTTTCCTTTTGACATTGAATAAGTATCCATAATCCATGCCATCATTTTAGGTGTTGTACCCATGTCTGGTGCTGGAATATCGATTTCAGGACCAATAACGTTAATTATACCTTGTGTAAATCTTCGAGTCAAGCGTTCTAATTCATTTTCGCTCATTTCCCGCGGATTACAAGTAACTCCTCCTTTTGCACCACCAAGAGGTATACCTACAGTCGCACATTTCCACGTCATCCACATCGATAACGCTTTCACTTCATCCATGTCTACATTCATGGAATATCGTATTCCGCCTTTTCCTGGACCACGTGCATTCGAGTGTAAAATTCGGAATCCTTCAAAAACTTTCAAGGATCCATCATCCATTTTAACTGGACAATTCACAATTACAATTCGCTGTGGATGACTTAAATATTCATATAGGTCTTTATTGAGATTTAAGTAATCGCAAGCATTTTTCAGTTGTTTTAGGGCATTTTCCCAAGGATTTCCCGTCATATTATCCAACTTTTTTTTTTTTTCTCAATTGAGTATTAAACGAAGTTATTATTCTTTAACTTCTCATGGAAGTTATGTAATTATCTAAATTAAAAGCTTGCCTACTCTCTTTCTGAAAGAATATGTGGGCAAAATTTCCCCGATTTATCTTCAAATTAATTATCTATTTTATAAATTAAATAGGGAGGGTAGGAAATAAAAAAATGTAAATAAATTTTATAGTTTTTAATTATTTTACCAGTGGCCTTGAGCTATCATAGCCTTTGCTACTTTCATGAATCCAGCGATGTTAGCACCTAAGACGTAATTTCCAGGTTTACCATAATCTTTGGATGCTTTATAAGCTGTATTATGAATTCCAATCATAATGTTATGTAGTCGAGTATCAACTTCTTCACGTGTCCATGAAATAATTTGGTTGTTTTGTGCCATTTCAAGACCTGACGTGCTCACGCCGCCTGCGTTCGCTGCTTTTCCTGGTGCAAATGCTACTCCTGCATTAATGAAGAGATTTGTTGCTTCTAAAGTTGTAGGCATATTAGCACCTTCAGAGACTGCAATAACCCCATTATCAATTAATTTTTGAGCATCTGATGCATCAATTTCATTTTGTGTGGCACATGGCATTGCTATATCGACTTTATGTTCCCATGGTCTTTTATTTGCAAAGTAATCAACACCGAATTTTTCTGCGTATTCTTTGATACGACCTCTTTGGACTTGCTTGAGATCTAAGAAGAATTCGTATTTTTCTCCTTTAATACCATCTGGATCATAGATATAACCGCTTGAATCAGAAAGGGTAACTACTTTTCCACCCAACTCGGTAACTTTTTCAGTAGCATACTGGGCTACATTACCAGAGCCA
>JAUWOE010000047.1 GCA_030612265.1 Promethearchaeum sp. | reverse complement strand
AATGGCAATAAATCAATTACAACAAGCAAGACAGGATGCCGTTACCAATGACGCAAAAATGAATACAGCTCTTAATTTAGCGTATGTTTACTCAAGTGAGATCCAGTATGAAAAAGCATTACAATTATTTAAAGAGGCGCTTGGATATGCTAATGAAAATTCCTTTGAATATTATTTAATATCTGGCGAAATAGCATTATTTGAAAGTAAACCAAATGCAGCTAAATTGAGTTATGATAAAGCATATCAATTACGACCGAATGATTTTCAAATTAATAATGCACTTAATTTGTTTTATATTGATGTGGAAGAAAATGCTCCTTTTTATTCTGATTATTCAAAAGCATTAAAACATGCGCAAAAAGCATATGAAGTCAGTGGTTCTGAATCTAAAAATATCGCTAAACAAAATCTTGCATTAGCTTATTATTTTAATGAAAATTATGATCAGACTATATCGTTATTATCCGCTTTTGAAGGATCTATATCTGAATTATATTCAACTTGTGTAGTGCTTGTTTCTGAATTTTGAATTAAGCCTAAGATTAATATCAAACTTATAGTGTAAAATATTCTTTTTTTCATAATATTAGTTTTAAGTTAGAATTTATTAAGGTAATGAAAATAAAAAAAAATTTTTAAAAATCTGTAGGTAATGATAATTAAAATCTAATAAAAAAATTAATCATAAATTCGGAAAATATGTGTTTTAGGTCATGACAGGAAATCTTTCCTCTCCTTTTTTTCATAAATATATCGGGATTTTTTTCCAAATTATTACATCATTATATGATTTTTCTTAGATTGGGTTTTAATGTCGTAATAAGTCACACCCTAATTCTATGGAAAACATTAAAATAGGTGAACTTTCCTAATTTTTAAAGAGATGTTAGAATAGAGAATCTATGATCTAATTGAACAATCGGTGCGATGTAATCTAAAATATTTACAGAAAAAAAGAAGGAGGTTATATTTTGAAGGTTAATTTATAACCTTAAAACCTCCTTAAAAAATATTGGAATTATGCTTTTAATTTAGTCTTGATCCATAAAACATAGATCAATGAGGTCAAACTTAAACAATACACAACTATCTCCTTGGAATATCCTGGGATTTTCCCCTTAATGTCAGGTTCACTCGTTCCATTGTCAGTATCATCGGTTGTATTTGTATCAACAGGAGGCGTATACGGAAAAATAGTTGAATTCATAATATCGAAAGTATCAATAAGATGAGTCGCATTTGCAATTCGTTCTGAATTTGGCCCCATTCCTGTTAAAATCACTTCTCGTGCTGTATGCTGGGTACTTTGGAAATAATAACTAATTTCTTGGGATCGGGCTGATCTTTTTTGCTTTTTTGTTTCAAAATCATCACTCTCGAGTGGAAGTTCAGTACTTAAAAATTGATATTGCACATCAAAACCACCAGTTTCATGATCTGCAGTCACAATAACTAGTATACTTGGATCATTTTCAGCGATTGATTTTACAAATGCTACAGTTTTTTCAAATTCAATAATTTCATGTGCCAGATAAATTCCATCATTGTTATGGCAAGCCCAATCGATTTGGGAGCCTTCGATCATTAAGAAATACGGCCTATCAGATGAAGAAAGTAATTCTAAACTTTTTTTGGCCATTTCTAGTAGACTCGGTTGAGTACTATTTTCTTCACGAATAACTACTTTACTTAAATCAGTGCCAGCAAATAGCCCCAATACTGGTAAAGTAGACACTTCATTTAGATCAGTTCGATTTGTAACATAACTATATCCTGATGTTTCCATCGTTGGGATATAACTTACAAGATCAACACGACCACCAGCAAGGATCGTGTCTACAGTGTGTCTCGATATATCAGCAGCAATGTCATCATAGTTATGTCTACTATCAGTATGGGCCATAAAAGCAGCGGGGGTGGCATGAGTAATCTTGCACGTGGCAACTATCCCAGTATTATAGCCATTATCCTCAGCAATTTCTAGAATTGTTGTGAGGTTTTCATTATCCATTGACGTTGATATTCTTGCTCCTCCTGTTTTTTGACCTGTGGCAATGGCGGTGGCAGCTTCTGCTGAATCGGTGATCTGTCCAAAAATATTTAAGGTTGAAATGCTTGTTTGATATGGGAACTCGAGAATACTTGTATTTCCATCAAGACCGTATTCAATGAGCCTTCCAAATTCGATCGGACCATAACCCATTCCGTCACCAATCAATATAATAATACTTTGTTTTTCATCAGTTTGAGAAACTTGTATAGAGTTGTGTTCTGCTAAGATAAATAGTGAAGATTCGGAAGATAAACTAATAATAATGCCATTGAATCCTATAGAGCACAGAAAAATGAACATTATGAATTTTTTTTTATTGAATCGATTTCTCTCCATTAAATCACCATATAAAAATTTATTTATTTACTATATAAATGTTTTTCAAGCTTAACCTTTTCTTTCTCTAATTCGGTTTTTTCAGTTTTTAAGTCAAAATCAGTTAGTTTTTCCTTCTCTGAAATTGTTTTTTTGTAGTGGTTTTCTTTTTACTCATGGTAAAATCCTCCAAAATAACACTGTTTTTCGTATGTATTGCAAGTTAAAAAACAGAGTCTTTACTAAAGTGAGTATGATCACATATATTTAAACGTATTGATTGAAAAACTCTTGATGATTGGCAAACATTTGCACTATTTTTAAAAAAAGGGATAAAAAACCTCACTTAACTTTGTTCACAGATTTTTTTAATATAATTATAACAACTAAAATAACGGATATTATTAAACCTGATATTAAAATCATCAGAGTCCCTGGTATTTTATCAATAAATCCTTCATCTTGTATTTCTTGTATTTGTTTTATTAAAATTGCACTTTTAAATGGAGATAAAATGATTGATAGACTTTTACCGACAGGAATTTCGTAAGTTTTATTTCCATCTAATAAATCAATTAGGATATCCCCTTCAGATAAGCCTTTCAAACTGCTAACATTGATTACAGCGTTTAGTTTATGTTCCAATCTATTAAAAACCATAACTGAACTCTGGTTGGTTTCTCCAAATAATTCTCTTCCATAAGCAATTACTCCTTCAATTTCATCATCCAATATTTCAAAACTACCTCTCCGTAAAACATCATAAGTGGTACGAATTGAAGTTAGATTTTTATAATATTCAAAAATATCAAGATTTTCATCACCCCATGGGTATGTTTTTCGACAACCAGGATCCCCAATGCCAGTTAATCCCACTTCATCTCCGTAATAAATCATCGGAACTCCTGGATAAGTAAATTGGAGTGTCGCTGCAAGAAGAAGTTTATTTATATCATCATTTAAAGATGATAATATTCGAGTCGTATCATGATTCCCCAGTATAGTCCATAAAGAGTAAAATGCTTCAGGAGGATAGTTCTCTTGTGGATAAATTAAGTAATTTAAGTATCTGTCATCATTACCTATTCCTTTAAGCCATTCAATTGTTCTATCTCTGAAAGGCATATTTTGAACTCCATCAAACATTGTCCCTGTTAACCATGCATTTGCGCGCCCCCAAATTTCTCCAATTACTAAGTCATCTGGGTCATTTTCTTTCACTTTTTCTCTAATAAGCCTATTAATATGCCTAGATCCTTCTCCATCCCGATACATATTTGGGACATCTAATCTAAATCCTCCAATTCCATGATCATCCCAGAAAGTAAAGAGTGAATTACTACCTGTAATTAATTCTTGTTCGATTTCTCCTCCCGCTGTTTCATATATTAAGGTTGGGATATTATCAAAACCCCACCAGGAATCATAATTATGATTCCAATTATTAAATTGAAACCAATCACTGTAAGGGGATCCTGGATTTTCGTATGCTCCAAGGATATCCGTGTATCCATCAGGTACTCCAAATTGAGATTCGAATCTTTGAAAATATACTGATTGCGCGCCACAATGATTAATAACTGCATCATAGAACACTTTAATTCCATATTCACCTAAAGAAGAAACCAGTTCATCGAAAATTCCTAAACTCTCATCAACATTGTTTGTTACTATTCCGTTCTCCCGACTTTCAATACTTCCAAAATAAGGATTAATGGATGTATAATTATCCACTGAATAACCATGATTATCGGGACTTTCGGAAATTGGGTTGAACCATATCAATTTAACTCCGAGTGCATTGAGGTAATCTTTTTTATCTTGCACACCTTTTAGATCTCCTCCAAAGAAATCATGACCCATTACTGGTGTATTTCCCCATTCTTGTTTTAGAGCATACATTCTATGACCATCACTATCTGTCTCAACATTATTTCCATCAAGATCCCATTCCCACCATGTAATATCACCTGTATCTATACCATTTCCAATTGGATCATTTGTGGGGTCTCCATTATTAAATCGATCTGTAAAAATTTGATATCCTATTGCATCTTTATGCCAATCAGGGGTTTTAAATTCTGGATCATAGAAGACTATTCCCCAATCCTGATCACCTTCGATATTATCATACATTTGTCCAACTCCTCCATTACTTAAATCATCCTGATAATAATCTGTATCAGTTCCATCTGTTAATATAAATCTATAATAGATATCACTGGGAAAATTAGGGCTTGGGATAATTCCTTCCCAATAATCAAATTTGTCATTTGAATCAACTTTATACATAGTAATTGTTGCTTCAGTTTCTGCAGCACCATTCCAAATCCTAACCTGAACTGTGTCTAAATCATCTTTCGCTGTTTGAATTCTAAGAGTAACATCTTGTGAAAATTGAACAGCGCCTGTTTTATTACTTTCAGATGTAGTTCCCCATCCAGGATTTCTGTAATATTCCTCTCTGGAATTATGATAAACTCCATCCCAAAAAACTACGTTATCATGACCTTGTTGTGGAAATGGTCCCAAATCCTTTTCAAATATGATAGGATTTTTGTCATATTTTCTGTGTTCTTGAAAAATAATATCGGAGTCATAATAAACTGAATATCCTAAATTTCCAAGAATTGTGAAAAATAGCAATAAAACCGTGATAATCCTCTTTTTTTTTAATTTTTTTTTTTTAATTTTAAAAACCTCCATAAATTTACAATGATATCAATATCCATTGTTATCTATTTAGGCTTTTTTGTTTTAAGTTATTTGATCTGATTTTATTTCATTACATCTACTTTTATTAATATCTTTTACTTATAAGATGAATATAATGAAAATTTACAGATCGAAATGGGTAAAAATGTGGTTATTTTTTTGCTTTTTAACATTATTTTCAAATTTAAATATGACTCAGGTAAATGCTAAAGCCGAAAATATCTATTCAATTACAGAGCAAAATCAAGAAGAACTCGTAAAAATTAAAAACAGTTATACTTCCGATATTTCAATTGGAGAAGGGGTTATGCTACAGGGTTTTTATTGGCTTTGCCCAGAAGGGGATTGGTGGAATACCATAAATTCATATATTCCAGAATTTTCAAGTGTTGGATTTGATGCAATTTGGTTACCTGCTCCAAATAAAGCTTCATCAACAAGTGGGGTCACAGGAATGGGTTATGAACCTTATGATTATTACGATCTTGGAAGTTTCGATCAAAGAGGCAATATTAGAACTAGATTTGGGACTAGAAATGAACTGGATGATTTAATTTCTCAAGCTCACAATAATGGAATTGCAATGATCGCTGACATAGTAGTAAATCATAACAATGGTGGTGATCCTGAATTTAATCCCTTTTTAGCTACAACAACTTATACAGATTTTACAAATATCGCAAGTGGCTTGTTTCCACGAAATTACACTTGTTTCCATCCATGTGAATATGAAGAGGCTGATGAAGGTGTATTTGCAATATTTCCCGATTTATGCCATGCTAATCCCTATGTTCGTAATGAATTAATTAACTGGGGTTTATGGCTAAAAAATGATATTGGGTTTGATGGATGGCGTTTTGATAATGTTGTCAATTTTCACGCTTCTTTTATAAGCGATTGGATGGGAAATGTTGGTGGATGGGGTGTAGCTGAGAATTGGAACGGTGATCGAAATGTATTACATAGTTATTTAGATGCAACTGATAATTCAGTATCCGCATTTGATTTTCCTTTACTCTATCGATTAAAAGCGATGTCAGATGGTTATGGAAACTACTATATGAATAATCTCCGTTATGATAACGGATTACTAGGAACACGACCTTTTCAATCATCAACATTTGTCATGAATCATGATACTGAAAGAGATGAAAACAGTATGATCATCAATAATAGACATTTATCTTATGCATATATTTTAACTCATGAAGGATATCCGTCTGTTTTCTGGCCAGATTACTTTGATGTTCAATATAATTCTCATATTAAGAATTTGGTGCAAATTCACAACAACTATGCTAAAGGAACAACTACAGTTCTCCACGGTGATTCAGATTTATATATCGCACAGAGAAATGGGGATCCCGGTTTAATTATAGCAATTAATGATAATCCTACTGAATATAAAACAGCATCAATTCAAACAAAATGGGTTAATACAGTTTTATATGATATGACGGGACATGCTCCCGATATTGAGATTGATTCGACAGGAGGAACAACAATTCAAGTTCCGCCGAATGACTATTCAATATATACTATTGATGACAATTTCACGTACCCTGCATGGGTTCCAGATGATAGTAATCCATATGTGTCTCAAATAATTGATAACACTTCTATTAGCATTGGAGATGGCTTAAATGGTTATTGGGGATTTCCAACTTATTTTGATCCTGTTTATGATACTGCTGGACGGCCTGAAGATTTATCATATTTGTATCTAAACCATGATGATCATTATCTTTATGTAGGTTTTCCTTATCGGGAAAATACATGGACTTCTGGAGGGAATCTTCATTTTGGAATTGCGATCGATAATAAACCCGGAGGTAGTCATTGGGATCCCGGTGTTCATAGTAATATAAGCTATACAGGAAACAATATTCCGGATTATATATATTATTTTGAAACTGATGTTGATGAAGAACCAAGTAATGAGATTCAATCCGTTACAAAATATTCATATATTGATGAAAAATGGGATACTGGTGTGAATCTGGAAAAAGATACTGAATTCACTTCTTCTTCAAGTTTAAAATTCGCAGAATTAAAGATTCCTTTAGAGGAGATTGAATTCTCTTCAGGTGGTAATATCTCAGTTAAATTATTTTCTTCCCAAGAAGGAAAACCGGGTGCTGCAGATTCTGTTCCACAGGATAATTTCACTTCGGATTATGGAGAGGACGCATCTTGGTTGACAATGCCTCCTTCAATAGAAATTGTTGTATCTCAATTACCTGATGATTCATCCAAAAAAATTAACGCCTACCCTCCGATTTTACTATTTTTAGTGTTTACAAGCATACCAGTAATTATTTTAATTCAGAATATTAAGAAATCTGATAAAGAGAAGTCATTATTCTACTAATATAGGGAAAAATGAATTTTTTCTTAATTTTTTTCCTCGCTTGATTTCTGATTTTTAGTCGAGGGCAACCATTTGAAAGCAATTATAGTTACAATAACCGCAATTCCAATTGCAATTAATATAGGAATTTTCCAATTCGTAACTATTAGAACTGGTATAATTATAGTAAATCCGAAAGAAATTAAGCTTGGAATTGTACCTATTAATCCCCAGATGTATTCTATTTCTTTGGAACTGAACCATGAAAAAAAGTAATCCATGCTAATTGGTTTAATAAAATCACGACCGATAAATAATATAATCGCTATCGACATAATTATTAAGTTTCCATTAGAGAAAAGAATTAATCCAAGCGGAATTACATCAAAAATTAAATCTATTAAATAAATTGCTTTTTTCTTGGATTTAGGTGTAATAAATGCGAGTGCAATGCTAAGAAATGCAACAACTATATATCCAATACTGAATGATTGGAAAATATCAATTACATTTAATCCAGAAAAGAATGCTAAAGTAGGAAGAAAAACAAATAGAGTTCCTATGAAGGAATTAAGACAAGAAATCAATAAAAAAACTATTAAATATTTTTTATTTTTAATGTCTTTAAATTTCATCTTATTATCCATTTCTACTTTTTCTTTTTCATCTTCTTCAGGCTTTATTTTTGAATTTTGAGTTTTAAAACCAAGGAATAAAATTACTAATAAAATTAAAATGATGCTTGCACTCATCTGGAAAAGAAATTCATATGAAGGATTAATCTTTTTTAGAATTGATCCAGTTAATGCACCGAGTCCACACCCAAGATACAAGAAAAAATCCCGAATCGAAAATACTTTACTTAAATTATCTTGGAGTGATTCCGTATTTTTAGATATCTTAATTATATACGGGTTGAGTCCGTTGTTTATCAAACGGATAATTACTGGAAAACTAAAAATATAAAGATAAATTAGCCGTTCATCCAAAAAAATTAAAGCTCCTAACATCGAAAGTGCAATAACTGCTATTCTTGCTACACAAATATTTCCAATTTTTGTGCTTAATCGAACGATTAAGATAGGTAAAAATATCAGAGAAATTGTCCCAAAAATTTTGAGAGCAGATAATATTATTAATTCATCATTTTCCGTAAAAAAAAGATCCCCGCCTAAACCAATTATCTCATTTAACATGAAGAACACGCAAAAAGTTAGATATAATAGTACTAATTCTTTAGAAAATAATTTTGAAATAGTTTTCTTATTATTTGATATTACTAAATTTTCTTTTTTCTTTGTATCGGACATAGTTTAATCTTCTTTTTATAAATTGAATAGAAATGCTCGGATATTGACTGATTCTGGGAGTTTAGAATTATAAAAAAATATTTTTTAATTTTTTACATATTCGCGCTAATTAAGGAGTGCTCCTATTCATAACTCTTGGATATGCAATAGTATCTCGAATATGTTCCAAATTACACACCCATCTCATTACTCTTTCAATACCCAATCCAAATCCTGAATGCTGGACACTTCCATATCGCCTTAAATCCAAATACCATTCATAATCTGCAATATCCGATCCATCTCGGAGTAAATTTTCAGTAATTATCTTTATATCTTCTTCTCTTTGGCTGGATCCGATAATTTCACCAAATCCTTCAGGTGCTAGTAAATCATTACATTCCGCAGTTTTTCCATCCAAAGTTTTCATGTAAAATGCTTTAATTTGTCTAGGAAAGTGGGTTACGTGAATAGGTGATTTTAGATCTTTAGTTAGTGCTCTCTCATGCCCTGTTCCAAAATCTTCTCCCCATTCTATTTTTACTCCTTTACTGTTTATAATATCGATAGCTTCATCGTATCTTATTCTTTCAAATGGAGCTTTGATTTCAAGAAGGTCCTTTGGCTTTCTACCCAAAGAAATGAGAGATTTCTTTTCATCTCGAGCTACTTTATGAATCATTGCGGTTACCAGCTCATCTTCCAAATCCATGATCCCGTTTAGATCAAGAAAGGCAGCTTCTGCTTCTAAATGCCAATATTCTGCTAAATGACGAGTAGTGCGTGATTTTTCTGCGCGAAAACTAGGAGTTAACGCGAAAACCTTTTTATGGGCAAAAATGAGTGTTTCTAAATATAATTGGGCACTTTGAGATAGAAAAGCAGGTTTTCCGAAATAATCTAATTCAAAAAGTGTGCTTCCTCCCTCGCAAGAACTACCTGTAATAATTGGGGGCCAAACTTCAAGATATCCTTGTTTTTTAAAGAAATTTCTTGCTCCTTCCATTAATTTTGCTTTAACCCTAGCACTCTGTGTCAGTTTTTGACTTCTAACCCAAAGATGTCTAATGTCTAATAAGAAAGCTTCACTTTGATCTTTAGAAATTGGAAAGGTTTCAGCAAGATGGATTATTTCAAAGTTTTCTATATGGAGTTCATAACCGTTTGGAGCTCTGTCATCTTTTTCAAGTGTTCCAAACACAATTATTGATGATTCATATTTAATATTGCAGAATTCTTCATACTTTTCTTCTGATAATTCACTTTTTTTTGCAGTGCATTGTAAAATATCTGTTCCGTCTCTTAAAACAATAAACGCTATCTTTTTTCCACTTCTTTGCCGATGAACCCAACCTCGAAGTTTCACTTTTTTTCCAGCAAATCTGGGTTTTATGATCTCATCTATCGAAGAGAACTTAGTTCCAGATTCAATTTTTTTCACGTTTAATCATTAATGAAAAGTGATATATCTTTTTTGAAATTAATGATTTCAGAAATTTTGGTAAATCAAAATAAATGAAGAAAGTTAAATCATTCAAAGCAAAAACCACTTTCCCACAGGATTTTCTATTTTGGGTAATAAATGTTTAAAATCAAGTGATTGAAAATGTTTATCACAAGAATATGCAATTTCAATATCGGATTGAAGTGGTAATATGCAAAGATAATCCCATATATGAATTTTAGTTTCTTTACTCTTGGACATTGCATCTTGAAAATGTTTTTTTTTTAATGAATAAAATGTACAGAAATCAGCATTCATTAGATTCAAACAATATTTTTCTACAAATTTGACAGGAATTTTATGGCCACTGAATGCTAAAACATGATATATTTCACTAATCTGATGAAATGTCATTGCTATTTGATTAGTTTTAATTTGTTCAGTGATGAAATTATGAGAGCGTTCATGGATTCTCATCGCTTCTTCATATTCATCAGTAGTGGAAAAATTGGATTTTAGTGGTTTTTTCTGTGCAAACACCCAGATTTGGGTATCAATAAAGACAAGCATTTTAAAAAACCTGATTATTCTCCATTATCGTCAAAATTATATTCTTGATAATCTTCTGGAGCTATTCCATCAAATTTTTGATTTAGAAGATCAAGAAACGCGATTTTATCTTTTTCTCTTTTCACTGTTTGATTATCTTGATTTTTTATCGAATTCTCTTTTTCAAAAAGATATTTGATTGCCTCTTCTAATGAAACTCTTCTTCCATATTTTATAGTTAGTTCACCAACTAATTGATGAAGTTTCTTAAGAGTTTTTTTTGAAACTTTAACTGTAGAAAATGGCTCCATATATAATTATACAAAGGTATACCAAGTATAAAAAGTATAGTTATTATACCTTATTTTTTCTTTTTTTAATATTTTCTGAATTTCTAACTTTTAACCCTCATAATTTAATTGGACAAACTTGGACATCATATTTATTCTTTTCGATTTTTGATAAAAAATCTAATGAATTATGTCCGATTTGTTATCCGCCGTGATGAGAGACACGAGAAAAATCAAAATATGGGATTTTTTTCATACCCGGTGATTTTGATTTTTTTGATTTTTCACTTCTTCTTTGGAAAAAAAATTACTTTCTTATTAAATTTTAATTCGGATTAAAGAGGCATTTGTTATATAATTCAGAACCGATCAAATATCGGAGGGGGGGTCTTTTCCTGAAAGTTTTAAATATCCTAGATAAGCGATGTTATAAGATGCATTTAAGTGTGTATCAATATAAAATATTTCGCATTTTTTACAAAATCCGTAATCCCAATCACTTTTTCTTGATATTTCTGTAGTTTGAGGAGATTTTCGACATTTAAAATGAATCTTTGAAGTATTCCTTGCGTTTATTTCTTCGAATTTTATTTCAATATTTTCAAATTCGCACCATTTATTTACTCGATAGATAATGGAACCTGCTTCTTGAACTGATCCCATCCTTTTTATCATTTGAGAAGTAATTTTTGCAAGATATTTTTTCTTTCCACGTGGTGTCATCGACCTTAAATTTTCATAGGAAAGAACCTTCGGTTTAAATTTTTTGATCATAAAAAATAATGATTTTGTCATATAACGCACTATTTCATCTCGAATCGTTTCTTTTCGATGATTTAGTAGAGATAATTCGCGGGAAAGTCGATTTTTTTTTAATTTTAACTTCTTATTTGATGTATTATTGATTGTAGAAATCGATCTTTGGATCTGTGCAATGTGCGACTCCGTATGTTTTAATTTTTTCTCCCAATACATTATCGGGGAATTTATTATATCGTTATAATTAGTATTCTTTAATTGTGTTAAAATTTTATTATTCCTATTTCTAACATCTTCAGTAACTTCTATATTATTTTTATCCGATTTTTTATTATAGAAACCATCTTGAATTTTTTCCACGTGTATTAATCTTGATTGTTCCATCCACATATAATTAAAGTATGAGGATTTAAGCTCGGGGGAACAGTGGTTATTGCATTTTATTTTTAAAATATATGATTTTTTAGCCAATGATTCGGTTTCAGGGATTATTTTAATAGATGAACCCGGATTTAATCTTCATCCGGGTGCACAAATATCTATTTTAAAAATTCTCAAGCAATTGAGTAAAAATGCTCGAATAGTATATTCCACGCATATGCCATTTCTAGTTGATTTTGAAAATTGGGAATCAATCCTTCTTCTTTATAACAATACCGAAGGAAACCTATATGCAAATTATGAAAAAGTGAACCTTTTAAAAAACCTTGATTATTGTTTACATTCAATTTAACTATAATGTTCTTATGATGTCAAATTTTTGAGTTTTTCCTTTAACAAATTTTGAAGTTCTAATAAATCCTCAACAATTGATTCTTTATCAATTAAAGTTTCCATTTTTTTAGAAAAATCTTGGTCACCAAATGATTTATGATCAAGATTACGGTCTTTTAGATCTTGAGTGATCTCATCTTTATTCATTTCATGAATAATTGTTCCATCCTTAATATAATATAATCTATCAGCAATTTGTTTAAAGATTGGATCGTGTGTGACAACTATTATAGAAATATTTGGATTTTCCTTTATTTGACTATGAAGAAGATTTAAAATGTTCAGTGTTGATTGTGTATCTAATTCACCTGTGGGTTCATCACATAATAAAATATCAGGATTATTTGCTATTGCTACACAATATGCGATTCTTTGCTGTTCACCTCCAGATAATTGACTAGGTTTATGTTTTGCACGTTCTATTAATCCAACTTGATCTAAAAGTTCATTTACTCTGCTCTTAATATATTTTCGAGGTTTTTTCATCATTATCATAGGTAGAGCAATATTTTCCGCTGCAGTCAATTCTTCTATCAAGTTGAAAAACTGAAATAAAAATCCAATATTAAATCGATATTTTTCCAGTTCTTCTTCTGAAAATTTTGTAATATCCTGGTTTCTATAATTAATTAGACCAGAATCACATAAATCTAATCCTCCTAAAATGTTTAGAAAAGTCGTTTTTCCAGAACCACTTGGCCCCATAATGATTGAGATTTCTCCAGGATAAAACTTGCATTTCAATTTTCTAATTGCGACAGTGTTAACATCGTTATTTTTAAATATTTTTACACAATCTTTTACATTTATTTTAATTTCTTTCTGCATTGATTATATTCGCTCCATATTTAAGAGATTCGTAAAATCTCTGTTATTTTTTCAGTTTTAGTTCTTTTTATTATAAGATAGTAAGAAACAACATAACTCAAAAAAAGAATTAATGTAAATCCAAATATATGTAGTAGAATTGGAAAAACTGGAATGTTAAATGAAAATGTGTGAATTTTACTAAAATATGTTTGAAAAAAATAGAATTCATTAATTGAATTATTAACGAAAACTCCTAAAATAATTGATATTGGTAAAAAAATAAGACACACACTTAAATTAACAAAAAATTCAAAGAGAAGAAACTTGAAAATAATTTTATTATTTATTCCCTTTATCTGCATTTTAATTATTTCTTTTCTTTTTGATTCTAAAGCCGATAAAATTATTGAAAACATACCAATTAAAGAAATTCCAAAAATCAGATATTGTTCAATAGTAAGAAATGAAGTTAAGGGCATCAATTTAAGCGAATAATCTTTATATAATGTGTCAAATTTATTTTCAATAAATAGATCATATGAATTTAATAAAGAAGTTTTCACTTCTATTTCGGATGCTTTAATTAGATCATATTTTTCAAGGATGTCGAGGTTCGATTGAGTAAAGTCATATTTTATTGATAATGATAATCCATCCCATTTGGGTATTAATTCCAAATTTTTAACAAGATTATTATAATCAATAATAAAAATTTCAGTGCTTTCTTCATTTACGTATGGAATCATTCCTGGGAGAGAAGCAAACACACCAATTATCTTAAAATGTTCAATTGATTTAATGGGAGTTCCATTATTATATGTAAAATATTCTAATTCAATCTGATCACCTAGATTCAAACCCAAATTGGTAAAAAACTCTTTTGGAACTAATATTGAATTAGGTTCTGAAATTAATTTGCTTTGAATATCCAATGAATTCACACCACCTAAATCATTTTGATTAATTTCATATATTTCAAAATATCTCGAAGAATTTATTGCTACTAAATCAAACCGAGAATAACATCTTCGAACTTTATCAGAACATAATGAATTTACACCTTCAATTTGATTTTGTCTATAAGATGTTGAAATAAATTCAATATCTAATTCTGAACTTGAATATATTTGTTTATTGATATAATTAGTACTAAAATTCTCATCAAAATTATACCCATAGGAAGAAGGAATATATAAATGCGAATCTCCACCAAGATAATTATCCATTTTTTGAGTAAAAGCAATTTTCTGGTTGTAGATTACAAAATTAAAAATTGAAGAAAAACTCATTCCTAAAATTAAAAATATTAAAATTTTTATTCCAGCTTTATCCCGTTGAGAAGAATTAGTTGTTATGTGAAATTTCTTAAAGATAAAATGGAGTTGCATATTTGATTTTTTGAAAAAATTACTAAATTTATTTTTTATTTTTATCTGAAGGTAGGGGAAAAATAATTCAGAACACATGAAAATTAAAACAATCGGAATTAAAATAAATCCCAGATAGTATATCCAATTAATATTGTTTATAAATAGATGAAATTTTGATGAAATCGCGATTCCATAATAAAGGGTTAATACATCAATTATATCTAGCAAAATAAAAATAATAGTGATAATCAAGATAGCGCATTGTAATTTTCGCTTATATTTCCATTTAAAAATATTTTCTTCTAGAATATCGGATTGAATTGAAGATATTAATTCATTTTCACTTTCAACAATTATTTTCAAATATGAGTAAGCTGCGATATATATCTCAAAAAGTGCAATAAAAACTGGAATAATTAATAAATTTATATTTTCTAGAAGGATATTGTTAGGTAAAGTTGGCGCTATTAATCCGACATGAGAAAGGACCCAATTGGAAGAAATTTTAAAAATTATTAATCCAAAAAATATACCTAAAATCCCTGCAATTATTCCAATAAAAGTTAATTCAATTAATAACATTTTAATAATTTTCTTTGAACTTGCTGATCTGCATTTTAGTAAGAAATTCGTTTTTAAGTTTTGAATTTGAAGATGTTTAATATTCAATTTAATCAATAAAAAGGATAATACAATAATCGGAATTTGAATAATTGATGAAATCAACTTTAAACTTTCCATATAATTTGAAATATTACTTATTTCCTTCTTTATATAATTATTGAAATACGATATAGAATATTTAGAATCAATATAATTGGTGATTGTTTTTATGTAATATTCATTCTCTTCAATACTGTTTAAAATGATTTTTGAATGGTCCAAATTTATCCCAAAATTAACGTGTCCAATGCTTCGATTTACAAGAGAGATTGATAAATTTTGTGCAATATCAATGGGATAAATCAGTTTTGGCATATATTTTAAATTTATTCCTTCATTTTCAAACCCAAAGACTTTAACGAATTTATAATAATCTAATAAAGAAAATATTCCTTTGATATAATAATTTGACACTGAATAGGATTGATTTTCGTTTAAATCATAATTTCCGATACAAATTCTTTCATTTAATGTTAAATTTAAATTATTTGCTGTAATATTATCAATTATAACCCCGTTTTGCATTCCACTTTCATTAATGTTAATAATTTGAAGAAAATCCCAAGTATTGGAGAGATTGGAAAAACTACTTGATTCAACTCCAATCATTTTTATTGGAAAAAAACCTAAAAAATCTTCATTATAATAAGACCAATTAATGTTTAAAGAATTATTTATTACACCTCGATGCAATTCAAAATCAATAGTATTATATATTTCAATATCCTGAAAATTTTCGATTAATTCTTGCTTTACTTGTGAATAAGAGCTATGTGCATTAATATCATCATATGAAAATGTAAAATCCACAGATACGTTTTTAATTTGATCATCTAATTGAGCGTATTGAATATTTTGAATATTAAATTCATATACAATGATCAATGAAATTGATAAGGCAATTGTAAATATTATATTAAGGTATCTAACTTTATTGCTTGAAAATTTCTTAAAAATGATTTCTAAATATGACCACATTGAGTTCATTTCATCCATAATTAGATTTTTTACAATTAAGTATGTAAATTATTCTTCTTATATTTAAATTTATAGTCATTTCTAAATTTATAAATTTGATTATCAAGAATTAAAAATAAGAACATTTCTTAAGTTTACAAGATAATTTAAATACTATATTTTTTAATTCTTTCTAATTAACTCGTGAACCCGACTTAAATATAATTTTATACATGCTTAACTATTCATTTATGCATAATCCATAAAATAAAGAAAAACCTTTTTCTATTTTTTTGTCGACATTTCTGAAGAAAAAAAAAACTAGTGCCTATTTTTTTTTTGATTTTATTTATTATTTAAGAAACAATATGATTTAATTGAAGAAAATTGAAATAGTTTAAATATTTATAGTGCCTATATTATATTATAATAAATGGTCTTTATCGTAAAAAAGAAATTTGGAAACAATACATATCTCTATCTCTGTAAAAATGAGTGGATCAAAGGTAAAGTGAAGAGGACTTTGAATATTTACTTAGGTAAAGAGGAAAACCTTAAGGATAGACTAGGTCATATTCAAAAAATCCCAAGTGAAATAACAAATTTAGAAACTTTCTCTTTTGGATACATTGCTGCATTATGGAAGGCTGCCAAATTACTTAACCTTTCAAATATTATTAATAAAAACACTTCAAAGAAAAAACAAGGGCTTACTGTTGGTGAATATATCACTTTTGCTGTAATAAATCGCATTGATGCACCCTGTAGTAAAAATTCGATTGTTAAATGGTTTAATAAGTCATGGTTATCTCAAAAATATAATATACCACCAAAATTATTATCGGGACAAGCCTATTGGAATCATCTGGGTTATCTTGATGAAAAAACTATTACAGACATTGAAATTGCTTTAAATAGACGTGTGTTAGAACTGTTAGATGTTAATCTTGATTGTTTATTATTTGATCCTACTAATTTCCATACATATATTAAGACACCAAAAGCAGGAGAACTTCCACAACGGGGTAATGCAAAATCAAAAAAATTTAGTTTAAAATTAGTTGCGTTATCTTTACTGGTTACTCGAGATAGAGGTATTCCTCTTATGCATAAAACCTATGCTGGAAATACACATGATTCAAAGCATTTTAAATCGATAATTCCCGAATTTATTTCTAGATTTAAGCTGTTAAAATGTGAATGCGATGAGATCACAGTTATTTTTGATAAAGGAAATAATTCTCCTGAAAATATTAGTGATTTAAGAGCCAATCATTTGAATTTTATTGCAACTTTAAGACCATCATCTTTCAAACATTTATTAGTTTATCCCGAATCGAATTTTAGTGATCTCCAACTAAAAAATGGCAAAACGATTCTAGCTTGTGAAGTTGAAGAAGAAGTATTCGGTTTGGCTAAACAACGTTTGATTATAACCAAAGATAAAGAGAGTGAAAAAATGTCTGTTTTTAATCTTTTAGAACGGCTAGATTATATTACAAATGAATTGAGAGAATTACGCTTAAAACTTAACTGGCATGTTTGGAAACGTCGAAAGCGTGTTGAAAATCGGATTACAAAAATCCTCGAGCGAAAAGCAGGGAAATGTCTCAAAGTGGAAGTTATAGGGGTGGATGGAGCATTATCAATGACTATTGAATTAATGGGAGACGAATTTGAAAAGATGATGAATGGTTATGGTCGTAGTTTCTTAACAACAACCCGACAAGATTGGACTATGAAAGAGGTGATTGAAGCATATCATGATCAATATAAAGTCGAACAAGATTTTAAAACTATGAAATGTGTGGAATCTATCCGTACTAATCCAATGTATCATTGGACAGACCAAAAAATCCAAGCACATCTTTTTATTTGTGTTATTGCTTTACTGGTAAAAGTCTTTTTACGAGAATACCTGATTAAAAATAAGATACAAATGTCCCATAAAGAGATCAAAGAGTGTTTAGAAAGGATAGATTATGTAATGTTTGATGCTCCAAATGGGAAGAAAAATTGCCAACTTTCATCTTTATCAAATGTTCCAAAAAAAATGCTTAATCTTTTATCTCTAACGTCCCAAATTTAGAATTTTTTTACTAATTTTTATTTTGATCTAGTCCCTAAAGTGATCTACTAAAGTGCTTATCTCAAAAAATATTCACTTATTTTAACGAAATTTTTTTTGTCGGATCATTATCTTGTAAACTCAAGACATTTATATATTTCATTAACAAAATCAATTATGGTGATAATCATGCAAAAAAGAAAATATTATAAAATACTGTTTTTCGGATTTTTTTGTGCCTTTAGCATTATACCGATTTTAGCTATATCTTATGGTTGTTGGAAATATGATGATCCATCAAACTATTTATTTGGGGGAAACGATGGGGGGGTAATGGGTACGAAGGTGTTTCAGTTGCTACAACTTTAGTCTCAAAAGATGAAGATTATATTTGGGTTAGAGATATGTGGGCAAAACATGACGATTTATGGATTTCAGCAGATAATTTCAACCAACCACTAGAGAGTATTGAATACGCTATTTGGATTCGTT
>JAUWOE010000149.1 GCA_030612265.1 Promethearchaeum sp. | reverse complement strand
GCAATCCATATTAGAACATACAATAATCCAAGACCCAATATAATAAATGATCCTCCAATTGCAAAAGACCGTGCTTTAGAACGATTCTGGTTATAATTTATTAGTGATCTAATAAAGATTATTGTAAGCAATAATCCTATCATACCTTTTATAATATGATCGAACCAATTTCCTGAAAATTCCGAAACTCCAAATGGATCCCCTTCACTTGCAAATAGAATTGGAATATCTATCCAAATAGCCAATATTTCAAATAAAAATATTGAAAAACTAAAAATGATATTCACAATAACTATGATATTCAAGTACCTTAGCAAGGAATTATTACCATTACTATTACTACTATTATTGCTCATTAGAAATACACTCCTCCAATAAGTTGAACTAAAAATGCCATCAAATATGCTAAAACAAAAGCATATACAACACTAATAATTGTCCATTTCTTTGATCCTGTTTCTTTATAAACTGCACCGATTACGGCTACACAAGGCGTGTATAATAATACAAAAACTAAATAGCTATATGCAATAATCGGAGAATTTCCCAAATTTTGAACTATTAATGATCCTAAATTTGCAGCTCCTTCTCCAACACCTAATAGTAATCCAAATGAAGCGACTACAACTTCTTTTGCAATAAAGCCAAAAATTAGGCCGATAACTGCAATTACGCCGAAGTTTAAGGGATTAAAGATTGGTTGAAAGAACTCACCTACTTTATATAAATAGGAATCATTAATATCTGCCCCTAATGGAAAAGTCTGTAATATCCACATTATAACAATTGTAATGAATATAATTGTTCCCGCTTTTTTAATAAATTCTCGACCCCTTTCCCACATATGAACAAGAGTGTTTTTTATTGTAGGTGAACGATAATCTCCTAATTCTAATATAAATGGGCTTCTTTTTCCTTTAAATATAAATTTACGAAATATAAGCGCAATAAGTATTGCCAATACGATTCCAATAATATACAAACTGAATATAATTGATCCTGCACCACTTCCCCAAATTGCACCTCCGATAAGAATATACACTGGTAATCGTGCTCCGCAAGACATGTTTTGATTCACCATAATTGTAATTATTCGATCATCCTCTGATTCAATAGTTCTTGTGGACATTATTGCGGGTACATTGCATCCAAATCCAAGTAACATTGATACAAATGAGCGTCCATGAAGTCCAAGTTTATACATTAATCGATCCATAACAAATGCAGCTCTTGCAAGATATCCTGAGTCTTCTAAAAATGAAATTCCAAGGAACATTAAAAATATATTTGGAAGAAAGATGAAGATTGAGCCAAAACCATTAATTAATCCATCAACTAGGAATGAACTAAAAAGCGTCTCCCCTAAACCATTTATAATAATTGCCCCTAACCATTCTTGAATTACTTCAACAAGTGTCATCAGTGGTGTAGCTACACTAAAAGTGAATTCAAATATCCCCCACATAATAACGAAAAATATTGGTATTCCGAAATATTTATTCAAGAAAAAGTTGTCTAGGAATTCACTACTATCGAAAACCTTTGCTGTTTTTTTAACACAAACGTTTACAATATCTTTTATGTATGAATATCTTGCACTTGCAAGTGAAATTCTGTCATCTTCTTTAACAAATTGAGATGCTGAATTTAATAAATTCTCTCCATCTGGTTGATTCTTTATATTTTCGGTGACTTTTTCATCCAATTCCATTAATTTAATTGCGATCCATCGTGGATTTTTGGAATTTTTTGAAAATCCTTTAACAAGATTTTGAATTCTTGTAATTCTTTCTTCAAGTTCTTCAGGATATAAAATCGGATCATTTTGTTCCGATTCATTTTTTATATTTTCTGCTATAATCTTCTTTAATTCTTCAATTCCTTCGTTTTTTATTGCTGTAGTCGGAATAACAGGACTTTGTAAGAATTCAGCCAATTTTTTATAATCTATATCAATTTTCTTTTGACTGGCGATATCCATCATATTTAACACAAATATTACTGGAACACCAATTTCTTTTAAAAGAAGTCCTAAGTATAGATTCCTCTCAAGATTAGTTGCATCAACAATATCAATCACAACTTTTGGGGATTCTTCTAAGATAAAATTCCGCGCAATCAAATCATCAAGTGCAGTGGGTGTCAATGAATATGTTCCCGGTAAATCTGTTATTAAAATATCACCCAATTTACCTGTCTTTTTTTCAACAGTAACTCCAGGCCAATTTGCAACGTGAGCTTTTGAACCAGTTAAAGCGTTAAAAATTACTGTTTTTCCCACATTAGGATTTCCAATTAGTGCGATGTTTTGTTTACTCACTAATCTCAACCTCCACATCTTTACATATTTCTTTTCTTAAAGAAAGAGAATAATGTAGAATTTCAAATTCTAATGGGTCTCCTATAGGTGCTTTACGAAGTAGCTTGATTTCTACACCAGGGATCAAACCCATTGCATTAAGACGGCTAGATAAGTCGGAATTAATATTTTTAATAATTCCTACTTCACCAATTTTTAAATCTGATAACAAAACCATTAATTAACCTCTGTTTGAATAGAATGCAAAGAATCTTCCTTTCAAACAATTTAGATTCGTCTAAATAAAGAAAACAATTCAATAAAAATATTATGATTAAATTGAATTTAATAAGAATTTTACAAAAATGAATAGTGATTTCTAAAATATTTAATTGTGTATTTAATACTAGGCCTACAAATATAATTTTTACCTATTAGAGACAAAGGAAACAAATATATATTTTTGATTATTAGTCATATCTAATTATGGATACAAATTTTATTTCAAGTTTTTTAAAAGAACTTTCAAGTGAAGGAGGAATGACATTGAAAACTTGTTCTCAAAATCTTGGGATTTCCATGGAATTAACAAAAACTTTTCTGGATTTTCTAATACGAGAAAATTTTTTTAAAAAAAATGATCTTGATTTAAATTCATACGCAGATTCACCAAAATGTAAATTTTGCCCGTTTGCAAAAATGTGTGATATTAGTAATTCATCAAATAGGTTTGAATTAACTTCTAAAGCTCTCGAACTTCTAAGATATAATAATTAGAAAAAATGACTTTAGGAATATGAAATAAAATGAAACATATTTCAATAATGGTATTTTCTCCGTTCGGAAATACACTAAAAGTGGGAAAGTATATTCAAAAAGCACTTACTGAATCAAACCAGCACTGTGAAATAATTAATCTAACTGGGAAATCATGGAATCAAATTTCATCTTTTGATTATTCAATGATTGAAAAGAACGATTTAATTGTAATTGGAACTCCCGTTTACGCCTGGAAAATCATAGAACCAATTAAAATATTTATTGAAAACCTTCCATCGAATGAAAATTATAGAATTGCATTTTTTACAACTTATGGCTTAATTACGGGTTATACACTTTTTCAAGGAGTTAATTTATTGGAAAAAAAAGGATATAAGGTTCTTTCTTGTTTAAAAGTCGCAGCTCGTCATTCAATGATATTTAACGAAGAGGAAGACCCTTATAATTATCGTCCAAATCAGCAAGATATTGAAATAATTCAAATATTTTCAGAACTTATTACTAAAACCTTGAATAGTTTTCCTAATAGGACTTTATCTTTAGAGAAATTGGATTATCATTCATGGAAAGTTAAATATTTATATAAATTTCTAATTAAACGATTTGGTATGGCCCTCCTTCCAAAAATTTATTTCAATTCTAAAAAATGTATACAATGTGGAAAATGTATAGAAGCATGTCCTATCCAGATTATTAAATTAGATCCTTATCCGAAAAAATTTGGTAAATGTATTAAATGTTACAATTGTATGTGGACTTGCCCGCAAAAGGCTGTTTATTCTCGAACATTTAAGTTATTTGAGTTTTTTCATAGGATTTTAGGCAAATATTATCATGAAATACCAGAGACTAAAATTTATCAATAAATATCAAGAACCAATTAGAGTAATGAGAAGAAAAATCCACAAAAATTATTGATAAAAATTGCATTAAATCTTTTGAAATATTAAACTAACTCGAATTCCGCGTTTCTTTTCATATATTATTTCCAAATTATTTCTTTTTAAGTCATCTTTCATCCTATCTATCGGGATTACCCAATTATTTAATGTCAACCACTTTGGAAAAATAAGATCATTAAAAATATAAAAACCATAAGGTTTTAGAACTCTACTTATTTCATTTAATGTTTTATCCAATTTAGGAATATGATGTAGCGCGTCAAAGGACAATATTAGGTCAAATTCATTATCTCCATATGTAAGTTGTTTAACATCAGCTTCTAGGAAATTTAGATGTTTTTTTTCCGAATGTTCTTTTTTTGCTCTTTCAATTTGTTTAGTATCTATATCAATTCCTGTTACTTTCCATTCATATTTCTCCACCATATAAGACGAGAGCAGCCCAGCACCGCAACCAACTTCTAATACATCTTTTACTTTATTTAAATCAATTTGACGCAAATTATGCTCAATGATCTTTATATTACGAGCGCGTGCACTCAAATTTACAAAAATCTTTTCAATTTTACTCATCTTCATTTTAAAATCACTTTTAAATTTTATTTCTAATATAATTGAAAATAATTTAGATTAACAAAATCAAATACAATATTTACGTTAGTTGTACATATTCTAAATTCACTTTTTCGATTACCAAATAATTTCATAAATTTAACCATTTTCATGATTAATACTTATAAATATCTATTTATATTAAAATATTTAGGCATGTCTAAATATATCTCGAAAATAATTTCGATGTGCAGCAATTATTTTCTCTACAGTATGCAAAATTAGATTTAAAAAATTTTGATAAAAAAAACCTTTAAACATCAAAAGTCTAAATTTATTAACTAATGGACATCGGTTCGCTGAATTGGAATTTGGAGATTTATACACATCTGTTTTCATTTCTACTATTTAGTATTACTTCTATTATTCTCTATTTTGAAAATAAAAAGTTTAAACATAGAATTATTTATTTTCTAATGTATGCATGGATTTTCTTTGGGATTTATGTTTTTAGTTCGGCACTTGCTTATTTATTTTTAAACCAATTTCTTTTCAGGTTTTCATTTCTTTTCCTTCTAATTACTGCAATATTCTTTACTTTAAGTCTGGATTTGTATATGGATTATACTTACGATGCAAAAAAAATGATTGTATTGGGCGCCATTATCAGTGGGATGATAATTTCTCTTCTCCGTCCAGATTCAGTAGATGAAGAATATATTTTTCCTCCTGGTTATGATACTTTTATAACAACGGGACAATTGCAATTTTGGTTGATACTTTTAAGTGCTTTTACATGTCTATTATTTTTTTACTATTGTCTTAGAATTTTTCTCCAATCTACTCCTGATTTAAGAAAAGTGACCATTTGGACTCTATTTGGTGGAATCCTTTTAGGGATAATCTCACCAATTATATATGCCTTTAGATTGTTGCAAAACATACCAGGATCAATGATGATAGGATTTTCCATTGGGGCGCTGATAACGGGAATTTCCTTTACTCGTGATAATCGAATTATTGAGACCCTTATAAAAAATTCTAATGATGCAAAAGTAAGATTAAGAAAATCGCTTGAGGAAAAACTTGAGTTTAGTCAAGAGAGATTTCGTGAATTGGTCGAAACCATGGATGAAGGAATTTATGAATACGATTTATCAGCCAATTGTACGTATTCAAATGAAGCGCATTCCAAAATTCTAGGCCATAGTTTAAAAACCCTATCCTCTCAAGAACTCGCAGATATGTTTGATCTTCAAGATTTAGATAATCTAAGATCAAGTATCGAACAAGTTCGAAATGGAAATCCCTTACGTAACATCAAAATTCATTTGAAAGGTAAAAACGGAGAAATTGTTCCCTTTTTGGTAAATATTGCTCCAAAATACGATTCTTCTAAAAAAAATGTAATAGGTTTCATTGCAATTTCTCGCGATATATCAAATCTTGAAGAAATCGAATTAAGATTAAAGGAAAAAAATAAACAATTAATAAAAATTCAAAAAATGGAATCCATTGGAAATTTAGCAGGTGGTATTGCACATGATTTCAATAATTTACTTCAAGCGATTTTTGGTCATCTTGATTTAATATTGATGGAATTTGAGAATACTGATGAAAAAGATAATGAAATATTGGATTCACTTTTCAAAATTAAAACAGCCGCGGAGCATGGTGCGGACATAACTCGGCGATTATTGACGCTTTCCAAAACTCAGGATTTAGAATTTTCCAAGATTAATATAAATGATGAAATAATTGAGATTTACTCGATTTTGAAGCATTCAATTCCAAAAATGATTGAAATAAATCTTGAATTATCTAAAGACATAATTCCAATTCACGGTAACAGCACAAATATTCAACAAATTATAATGAATCTTGTTTTAAATGCCCGAGATTCTATGAAAGATGGCGGTAAAATATCGATTAAAACTGAAAAAGTAGTTCTTGATGAATTATATTGTGAAATGTTTGCTAATTTAATTCCCGGAGAATATTTAAGTATGACAATTGAAGACACAGGGGTTGGCATGTCCCAAGAAGTACTAGATCATCTTTTTGAACCATATTATTCAACAAAAACCCAAGGCAAAGGGACAGGTTTAGGACTTTCAATTGTTTATAATATCATTCAACAGCATAATGGTTCTATACAATGTTACACTGAATTAGGTCATGGAACCAGATTTAAAATATTCTTACCTGTTTATGAGAAAGAGGATGCCCCAATTGTCAAAAAGAAAGAAGAAAAATTGCATTATTCTAAAGCCCATGAAACAATCTTGGTAATTGATGACAATGAAGAAATTCTTGAATACGCTTTAAAAATTCTAAAGAAGTTTGGATATAAAGTCTTAACTGCCAGTACTTGCAAAAATATCGGCGAAATACTTAAAAAGAATAAGAGAATTGATCTTTTTATTGTTGACTATATAATGCCTGATACGGGTGGTTTTAAGTGCATCAACAATATCAGAGAAAAACTCGATTATGATGCAAAATTTATTTTATCAAGCGGAATGGGTTCCGATAAGCTAAGAGAAGAGTGTGAAATCAATAATATTGATGGATTCTTTCCAAAACCTTATACTATGGGAGACCTCCTAATGATTATTCAATCTGTTTTAGAAGATTAAACCCAATTTTTTTTTCTAATCTACAGGCAACCCACATTTTTCACAGATAAACTGGTTTTTTTCCATATGATTTCCACATTCTTTACATTTATAATATGTAATATCAGAAGCGCTTTCAGAATATGGTTTGGGCTTTTTATCTAATTTTGTTACTCGCTGATAACAAGCTTCGGATTTTTTTGGGTTTCCAAATTGAAATTTATATAAAACTCCCAAATTCTGCCAGGCTATTTTAAAATCGGGATACAATTTAACTGCTTTTTTCCAATAATGTTCTGCCTGCTTGTATTTTTTTTTATGTCTATAATGAAGAATCCCGAGATTGTTCCATGCATAGTAATTTTTTTTATCAGCTTTGAGTGCATGATTGTAACATTTTTCTGCTTCTTCAAATTGTTGATTTTGGTCGTGTAAGATCCAGCCCAAATTATTCCATGCCATACTGTAATCGGGATCTATTTCCAAACATTTTCTGAAATATTCTTCCGTTTTTTCATACAATTTGTTATTAGAAGCATTATATCCTTGTTTAAACAACTCACGACTGGAGACCTTTATTAAGCTTAAGACTTTATCAAAATATTAGTTTTTTCATAATTTTTTTATCATTTCCCAAAGTTCTTTTGAGTAGTTTCTTCTTTTTTTAATTGAAAAGATATAAGTCTAAAAGCATTAATTATGATTATTCTTCTAGGAATATAGATATGACACTTAAAAATTTTCCAGATTTAGCAAAATTATCGACTCCAGACAAACTCCTCCTCTTGGAACAATTGTGGGATAGCATAAGAGAAGATGATTCAGATTTTTTAGTTCCGGGCAGCCATAAGAAAGAATTGGATCAACGATTGGAATCACTCTCTCCTGAATCTCTATTATCACTCAATGAGTTGAAGAATCGAGTCGAAAAGCGAAAATGAATTATTCCTTACGATTTCATCCAGATATCGAAGATGAACTTCTTGCGATTCACTCTTGGTATGAAGGAAAGTCGGTTGGTCTCGGGGATGAATTTCTCCAGATATTCTATTCAAGTTCTGAATCAATAACAACAAGTCCATTTCGGATTTCAAAAATTTATCATGAATTTCGTCGCTATTTACTACATAAATTCCCTTATGCACTGTATTATTTAATTAGGAATAAACAAGTTCTTATAATTGGATTGTTTCACTATGCCCGAAATCCGCGAATAATTAGAAAAACTTTACAGAACCGAAAAGAGTGATGAACATCTCGCGACTGGAAACTATTATAGAGCTTGAACCTTTATCTAATTATTAGTTTTTTCAGTATTGAATATTTATGTCCCCAAGTTCTTGCGAACTGCTCCTTCTTTTTTCCAAGGTTTTCAAAAAAAAATCATTGCAATTAGGGCTCATGATATTATTTCTTTCGTTGTATGGCTAATCATGGATAATTCCCATAGGTACAGAACACTCATGGTCATCCGTGGATATTTTCTCCACCTTCGATCACTTTATTACAACTTTTACAGATTAATCTAAGGTCTCACGAGTTTTCGGATAGGGATATTTCTTCTTTTGATCCACAATGAGGGTTATTTGCAGTTAAGAAAAATCTAGGCAAATATGGACAATATTTAATTCAGCTTACCATATAGATAACCCAAGAATTAATATTGATTAAAATTCATAAAAAATTCATGTTTTACATAGGAATGGCTGCAATGATTATAGGTGTTTGTAAGAAAACGTTAAGAAGATGGCAAGAAAAAGATCTGATTACTCCATTGCGAACTCCAGGAGGTCATCGAAGATATTCAATGGATGATCTGATTCAAGCAGGTTATAAATACGAAGATAGAAAAGACAGCGACCATATATTACATAATAAATTAACTATTTTATACTCACGCGTATCCAGCCATAAACAAAAGAAAAAGGGTGATTTGGAAAGGCAACAACAATATCTCGAGCAATATTGTTAGAAAGAGCAAATAACAAATTATACCCATATCACAGATACAGCGTCCGGATTAAATACAAAACGATCGGGTTTAAGAAAACT
>JAUWOE010000039.1 GCA_030612265.1 Promethearchaeum sp. | reverse complement strand
AAAACAATTACCACGAATCCACCCACTGTTATAAACTGGCATTAGAGATCGATCCGAATCATGCTCTTGCATGGAATAATTTAGGGCTCTCACACCAACATCAAAATAATTACTATGAAGCCATCCGTTGTTATAATAGGGCATTAGAGATCGATCCGAATTACGCTCTTGCATGGAATTATTTAGGAATTACTCACAATACTCAAAAAAATTATCAAGAAGCCATTCGCTGTTTTAAAAAAGCACTGCAAATCGAACCCAATAATGTTAGTGCAAAAATAAAATTATTAGATATTAAAAAGAAATTGGATAAAGAATCCCTAAATTCTGAGAAAGAAGTAGCTCTCTCAAAAACCCTATTTGAAATCTTATCCATTGAAGAAAAATATCTTCTATATAACCGTGAAACAGGTAAAAGAGCCATAATTCGGGGACGTAAAACGAATAATTATAAGGGCTGGGAAAGTGAAAACCAGAATAGTATGGTGGATTTGGCTATACTTACTGATATACAAAATCAATTGATACCTTCTTTCAAAGGGAATGGATTAATTAAAAATAAGATAACCCTTATGGAGATCAAAATAATCCGAGAATATGAATATTTTCATGGTCAAATAAGGTTTAAAATAGGATTCATCAACAATACTGATACGGTTATAACCGATTTAGACACAAATTTCAGGATTCCCGAAGCTTTGAAATGGGTAGGCCATGAACCTGATTTTAAACGCATGGGAAATTCTGTTTTAATTCCCAAGTTAAACCCCGGAGAAAAAAAAGCAATTAGTTTATATCTGGAACCAATAAATTGTATGGAAGGGAATATCCGAGCTACAATATCATATTCAGATGCCCGTAATCGGCTTCACACAGCAATTATGAAAGACAAAACAATTAATATTACATGCCCAATTTTCTTCACACCTGAAGATGCTAATCCTGCACGTGTTAAGAGTTTATACAAAAGTTTGAAAAATAAAGATCGAAAAAGATTGCCACTTCCTTCAGGTAATGAAACCAAAATTTTTTCTTTAATCCAATCAGCAATTGGTAGCCACGATATTAAATTAATCACAAAAGAATTTTCGTTAGAAGAAAAAATTGGGGGACTTATGTACTATGGAGTCACGAAAGTTAAACAGAATTGTATGGTGATTAAAGCATTTTTAGATGGGAAACAGCAAGTTATTGAGTTGGAAGTTGCAGGAAATAGTGAAGATTCGATAACTTCTCTACTTGCCGAAATACAAAATCAATTAAGAACTTCATTTTTAGAGAATGAGCTAATTAAAAATCAGAACGCTTTTATGGAGATGAAAACCGGCGTAATTTTAAGAATTTGTCCTTATTGCGGTAGTGAAATCAAATCAGAAGATCAAATAAAATATAAAAATGGCGAAGATATCTCTTGTGAATGGTGTGACCATTTTATATTGAACTATTAAATCATTACAAAAGCAAAGTCATCAAACGAAATATTTTTTTTACCATAGTATATAGTAATCATTGTTGACAACTCATGGGCACTCAAGAAAAGCTAGAAAAGAAAGTGATCGCATTTTATAAAGAAAATCTTCAAGATCTCCACAATTCTACAGACAAAATGATTGATTTAGGCCATCTTGATAAAGCTTTAGGCTATTTTAAAAATTTTTCATTATTGTGTGAAGAAATCAAGCAAGATCCTCGATTTATTTATATGAAGAAATTTTTATCGTTCGTTGAAGGAACACTAAAATCGATCCAACTTCAAATTGAGGAGTTGGAATTGATGTGGGATCAAATTGTATCTCAGAAAGGTCATTCGCAAAAAATAAAAGAGAAACAAAGAATGCGGTCTAGAAACAATTTTTATTCTCAAATTGATCAAATTCAAGCAGAATTTATAGATAGTCAACTTGAAAATCCTGAAAATGAGTTTGAACATTATTTAAATAAATCGAAATTTTTAGCCAAACCTCGAGTAATCCGGAAGTTTACAAGTGAACAAGAGAAAAAGATCAAAAATTTTCGAATGAACGCGACTAAAGAAAAACTCCGTGAATTCCAAAAACCCCTTACCATGTTTCAAGAATTAAAATTATTTGATGATTATCGCCTTGCGATTGAGTACAATTTAGTGGATATTGAGGATAAAGGCTGGTACAATACAGTTCAAATGTATATTAAAAGATGGATTCCTTACATGCACACATTAGAAACCTTCCATGATAAAAATTCCAGGCATTTCTTAACCAAAAAAATAGGAAAGGAAATTGTAAAGATTGAAGCATGGGGGAAAAAAATCGAAAAAAAATATGATCAAAGCATCAAACTGAACATGGACCACGTAAACTTGATGAATCAATCAATCGAAAAGATAATCTCTACATATAAAACAGATCGGCAACAATTAAAACGTTACACGGAAGATAAGCAGATCTTAAAATATATTAATTAACATTGTCAAGGAAAAGATATTCATTTAATCAAAAAGTGCGACAAGCTCCAAGAATAAATCTTGGAGTCTGGGAAATTGTCTTTTAATGTAAATGCTACGACGGGCTAATGCAATGGAAACTGCCTTATTAAATGCCGCTTTTGAAGATAATAAGCCGATTTCTATATATTTTTTCCGAAATAATATTTTTGCTTTAGGGTCCTCACGTAAAAGTTCGATTTCTTCAGTTAATTTCCCGAGAACCTTAAAAATTTCTTTATTTTTCCGCCCAGGCTCATAAGTTTTTTTCATAAATTGCTCCAAACGGTGGAGGAGAATAGCATAAAATTCATAATAGGATGTGACATTATCGAACTGAATCCGAAATTGGGATCTTTTGAATAATGTATACACCATTTGCCAATAAAAAGGATATTCTAAAGCGGATGGATATAAAACTTGATTGATTTTTAATGCTAGAAGACTGTTTTTTTCAAGTTCGGACATTAGTCCTTGCTGTAATTTTAAAACCTCTTCTTTTAGCAAGGGCGGTTCTTTAAGTGGATCTAATTCACGCATATTAATAGGAGGATAGAATTTTACCAAAGAACGAGACATATCTTTCTGAGGAAAAGAATTACTTGGTATTATGGGTATTCCATGTTTATAATGAAAATATGACAATAATTGTGGACAAGGAATGAGGAAATCATACTTTTTTTTTCCGAAGATAAACGGTACACGATTTTGATGTTTTTTGAAGTAATCATGCAATACGAAGACAACTCGATTTTGTTTCAAATGTGTTTCAATATCCTTTTTCAAGTCGGAAAACTTTCCAGTTACAATAGCATGAACATTATCCCACATTTTTAAAAATTGTCGAAGAAGAAATTCATTTTCAGGAGAAACAATGCCTACGACTTCCACTTTTTGGGTTTTATTATCTATGGTAATGGTCTTTCTAAGTAAGGCAGATGTAGGGTGATACATTTCCCCTAAATGTATCATAGGAACTAACACTCCCTTCTTTTCTTGTAATGCGGCTTCAATATGTTCAAATCCTTCCATTTTAATGAAACGTGTGATATTTTTTGAGGAATGGTTTGGCATAAAAAACATGATCTCAAAAAAGGAGTCAAGGAAATAGGAAATGATTTGTAACGCCCACCTTTTAAGATTTATATTATGTTTTTCTAAAAAATTTGGAGGATACAAAAACTTCCAAGCATTTTCTAATGTCGAAAAACCTTTCTTAACAATTAAAGGACCAAAGAGTATAGTTAAGATCCGAAATGGCAAAAAACTTTTCCGTTCAAAGAATTTATACCGACCAGTTGATTGAATAAAATGAGTAAATCGAAAGAAGGCATTATAATCAACGAAATTTTTGTGGATTTTCATAGAAGAATTCTTTTCTAACCTTCGATCTTTATTTTTAACCGCCATCTTACTCATCTGAATGATTATTGTGAATTTCTATTTTAATAAAAAGGTTTTGAAAAAAAAATAAAACATAAAATGAGGTTTCAAAGTTGATACGGTGATTCCCTCATATGTTTTGAATATTTCCATAAAGAGAATAGATTTTCTACAATTTCTTCTCCATATTCTTGACAAAGAGTTTTTTTATCAATATTATTCTCTATCCCATAAAGAATTTGATCGGCTAAGTTAAAACTGTAAAGTAACTCTCCTTTATCATCAATTGTGGGTATTATATCTGGATCTGCAGCCTTTTTTCTAATATATTCTGGAATTTGTATGTATTCTGCAATTTGCTCAAGTTGAGTGCGATACAAATGTACTAAAGGCATGATATCTGCACAATGATCTACTCCCCATTTAGAAAAAGTTCCAGTAAGCCATTCTGTGCGATTAGCTGCCCCAACAACCATAAGATTTCGTACTTCTGCATATTGATAAATAATTACCATTCTAATTCGGTGTTTGGCCATAGCATAAGCGTTTGCTTTTGCAAGCCAAGAATTTGCATTAGGTTTTAAGCGCTTAATTAAGATACTTTCACCATTCTTTGGACCAAATTGTTTTTTTCCAAATCGGACTAGCTTTGTACGTAATTTTCGACCAGGAATGAATCGTAATGGAAGTAATTTATAAGTTCCTGTAGATCTTAGTGTTGAATTAATGCGGGTAACTTTTAAGTGAATACCTAGATGTTTTGCAAGTCGTTTGGCATGATTTCGGTGAATGTTTTTACTGTCTCTTTCTGGTAGATTAACTAAATGCACTTTCTCTGCTCCGAGACTACGAACTGTGAGTTTAGCTGCAGTTGCAGAATCTAAGCCTCCACTTAATCCAATTACAGCACCATCTCGATTTAGAGACTTCAAGGTTGAACGAATTTTTTCTTCTATATTTTTACACAACTCTGGTGGATCTACCTTAAGACCTTGAATTATCTCTTTCATAAATAAAATTGAAATACATTCTTTTATAATTCTTTTTTTTTATCAGAATTAATTTTTTTTCTCTAAGTATGAGTTCCGCAGGTTTGACGGCTCATAAGAGACCTATCACTGTTATAAAATATCGATACAGCAAATAATATTAACATTCCAATTATCATAAAAATTACAAGCAATATACTAAATCTATCTTGCAAATAAATTGGCTTAATTTGCGGAGTTTGCAGCCAAATCCAGTATATTATTATGAAAATGAGATATATCAAATATAATATTGAAATGGTCAAGAAAATAACTTTTTCAATCGAGTATTTCTTTTTTTCCGATTCTTTTGAAAAATTAATTGTTTCCAAAAACGTTTTCTCCTCTTTTATTCTCTCAAATGTAGAAGGAAAGGATTTAGCATTTTTTCATTCCCAACAGTAGTGATTGGGCCATGTCCTGTCATTATTTGAAATGAATCATCCACATTCTCATTTTCCAAAATGTTTTTTTTTATACTATCCATCAATACTTTTTCACTACCACCAGATAAATCGGTTCTACCTATAGATTGTGCAAAAATCGTATCCCCTACGAAGATATATTTGAATTTGTAATCAATGAAGATTAAACCTCCTGAAGAATGTCCTGGAGATTCGAGTATATCTAAAATAAGATTTCCAATAATTAAGCGATCTTTCTGCCCTAAATATTGGGTGATGTTAAGGTTCTTCTTTTTGATATGTTTAGAAGCATAAATTGGAATTTGAAAATGTTTGGCTATTTTTTTAGCAGATTTTGTATGATCCCAATGTTCATGAGTAAAAATAATTCCAATCGGATGATATTCTTGAGATTCAATAAATTGAATAATCTCATTTGCATTACCTCCTGGATCAAAAATTGCAATTTCCTTAGTGCTATTATCCCCATAAAGGAAACAATTTGTTTGAAGCATTCCGACAATTAATCGTTCACAAATCGGCATTTTATTTACATTTATATAAAAGATTTTTAAATTTATGAATGTTTATAGTGGTATCTTATATTATCGATGACGTGCTTAATAAATAAATCAAAAATAAAAAAAGATTTTTAAACGTTAGTGTTAATAATTAATTGAAAATGTTATTACAATTTACTGATCCTGGGGCTTATTTTGCTGGCTATATCGTTTTTATTGTTGTAGTTCTTGCAATAAATATAGGTATTTCTGTTTGGGTTTATCGAGATGCTAATAAAAATGGCATGGATGCAACAATTTGGTTATTAGTAGTAATTGTGGGAGGATGTGTAGGTGTCATTGTTTATTTAATTATTTCAAGGGATGTCTTTTAGAGACGATGTGGCTATACTCTCCTATTTTTTGAATATATCAACAACAAGATTAGATTTTTTACTTTTTATCACCAAATTTTACTTATAATTTCAATGCGGATATCAACAAAGAAAGGTTTTTAATCATTAATGTCAAATATTAATATAAAATGATTCTTCAATACAGTGATCTTGGATCTTTTTTTGGAATATATATCTTCTTTATGGTTGTAGTTCTTGCAATAAATATAGGCATTACAGTTTGGGTTTATCGAGATGCTCAAAATAGAGGTATGGAAGCAACACTTTGGTTATTAGTTGTGCTGGTTGGGGGATGTGTTGGTTGTATTGTTTATTTAATTATTTCAAAAGACTATCCAAGTAGAGAATCTGCAGATTGGTATAAAAAGAATATGCATGAATCTGGGCAGCCTCCAGATAGGGAATTTGGTCAACCTCAACGACCAATGTAGGTCTAATTTATCCTAAAAATTTTTTAAAAATTTATTTTATATATAGATACTAGTGAACTTGGGAATAAATAATGAATCTTTGGAATATTATTGAAGATAAAGTAAGTTATCATGCAGTATATGACAAATCTATTATTGAAGCCTTGAAATTTGCAAAAAACAATAATTTTGCAGGCATCCAACTAGCTGTTGAATCTCCTCATTTATCTTTTGAACATTTATCTCATGAGAAACGTGTAGAAATTAAGAATTTTTGTAAAAACAATGGGCTATACGTTAATCTTCATGCTCCAGATGATATTTCACTCTTTAATACAAATCCACAACTTCAAAACGGTATTTTTGAGTATTTTAAGGATCTTCTTAAATTTGCTTATGATGTTTCCTCAAAATTGGTTACAATCCATATTGGTTCAATGACTACTTTTCCCACGGATTCACTGCCGGAACAGAAATATCCCGTTGAAGATCTTAATTTTTATAAAAATTCTTTAAAAGAAAACTTAGAACGCCTTATTTCCTTACTAGATGGGCAAATTATATTATGTATTGAAAATTACCGGATAGATTCATTAATTCTCGATGTTTTACAACCTTTTATTTCGAAGAAGAAATGTTGGTTATGTTATGATATAGTAAAATCTTTCAATAATAAACGAGGAAAAAACATTAAGGTAAATAAATTTTTCCATGATAACCGAAAATCAATAAAACAAGTACATCTCCATGATATTAATGAAAATGGTAGAGGACATCGTGTTATTGGTTCAGGATTAATAGATTTTAACAAAAAATTGTTAAATATTAAGAATGCTCCTGTAATTGATTACTGTATTGAAGTTAGACCTCGCGATAAAGCATTGGAAAGCTTTAAAAATTTAAAACAGATTTTAAGCAGTTCTGGTAATTCCAAAATAAAATGAATTAATCTTTTTAAATAAATTGATACTCCCTTAATTGATTGATTGTGGGGACTAAGATAATTCCATATAGTGATGGAGAAGTTATTGAATGGCGTTGGTGGTCTGATAATAAACTAATTTCTTTTCAATTATTTGCTTCATGTTTTCTAATAGATGGTTTGTTAGTTGATGCTAATGCACCAGGGAGTGAAAAAGATCTTCGTAAATGGGTAAATAAGCTTGGTGGTAAAAATCATATTAACTCTTGTTTTTTGACACATTTTCATGAGGATCATGCTGGAGGTGCACCAATGCTTAAAAAAGAGTTTGATGTTCCAATATATGCTTCAACACTTACGGTTCCATATCTGAAAAAAGGATATAAATATCGATTTTATAGAAAAACATACTGGGGTCGCAAAGGACAGAAATCTGTAATTGTTGAACCTATAAAGGGGCCTCTAAAAACCCAATCGGGTAAATATTCATTTGAATTATTTCCAATGCCCGGTCATTCTCCAGATTTAACTGCGTTGATTGATAAAAAAAATCAAATAGCTTTTGTAGGAGATGCAATCATGTATAAATATGGTTATACATTTGGAGGATCTTCAGCTGATCTTTATGAGGACATTTCACAAATTTATAAATCTCCGAAATCCCTTTATAAAATAACTGAAGGCATGGATAATCTTAAAATATTTGTTGCTCATGTAGGAATGGTTAATCGTAATTTTATCGCAGAAAAGATAAATGAAATTGAGGATTTACATGCTAAAGCTCATAAAATTCAGAAAGAGTTGATTGACAGTGGTTATAGGAGACAAGGCAAAATTGTTAAAGAGATTATAAAAGAAATTTGGAGAAAGGGAGAACTACTCCAGTTTAAGATCCTTTCTGTGGGAGAAATATCACGTGCGAATTTAGTGGCTACTTTACTAAAATGGCCGTTGGATTCTTAATTTTCACCTAATAAGTGTTCACCTGTTAATTCCTCTACCCGTCGAATTATATCACTAATGTGAGGAAAAGTTTTAATTCCTATATCCAGATTTTTGATAAGTTCGATTGTTTCTTTATACATTTTTTGACTTAGATAAACAACTAACAGGTTATTGTACATACGGGCATAATTTGCTTGATTTGAATCATATTTTAATGCTTTTTCATATGCTTCAATTGCATTTGGGTAATCCTCTTTAATTGCATATGAGTTTGCTAATATAAACCAAGGAGAGAAGAAATGTGGGTATTGTTTTGTGATTTTCAAGGTTCGATTCATGATATTATCTATTTTTTTAGTTGGATCACCCGAAATTGTATAATATAAGGATTCAATATCGGCTAACTCTTCGATGAACTCAAGGTAATTAGTTGTTATTTTCAATAGATCAGAATATTTATCTTCAGAACTTATAGATTTCATCATTGTGAAAAATTTCTTTTTATTTTCTCCCAACATTCTTTGATTTTCAAACAGATTTTTACTTAGGTTTTGTAATTCGGTTAAGATCTTTTCTAGATTTTCTTTATCATCTGCGTTTTGTTCTAATATATTCTCAAAAAGTAGTTTTAAAGGTTTAAAAGTTGATTTATATGTCAAGTAATTTGTAGGACTCATTTGAATTAGCCATTTTTGAGTTTCTTGGAATATATAATATGTTCCCTGTTTTAAATCTGCAAGATATTTGACCAAAAATGTTTTAGAAAGGAAAAGTTCATTGAATTCGAGGAGATTTCTTTTCTTCTCGAGGATTTTCTCATATTTTGGGATAATCTTCTCGATATAAATCGATGTGTTTTTCATCATGTCAATCCTTGAGTTAAATCTTTCGCCTTCTTGGATATTCATTTCATAAATTGCAATAAAATTGCTATATAATTCTTCAAAGATTTTTTTATTGCATAATACAATGTCTTCCTCGAGATGAGTAATTATATTCTTGTATTTATAGGCATAACCTTTCTGAACAATACTGGTTAAGGATTTTCCAAGAGTTTTATTGTAAATTTTAAGAATATCCTTAAAATGGTTATTAGAAATCTTCAATTTTTTAATTTCTTCTTGTATAATGCAAAAAATCTCTTTGAATATCGTAAATTGGATATAATCTTCAAATTTTCTGTTCAGAATTATCGTCATTTCAGCTATCAAACTTTGAACATTCATTTCAAATACGAAATCGGGTAATTCTGAATATTTTTTTTGCATTTCTTCTAAGTTAAAATGCTCACAAGACCAAATAAAATCTTTAATATGTAAGATATTTAACATACTTTGCAAATTTTCTCGAAACTGAACAAAATCAATCCAAGTATCAATTATATGTTTATGAGTCTCAAATTCATTTTCTGGTAAATTTCCTGAGATATACCATTGATTTAATAATATTCTGATTTTCTTTCTAATAGAAAGTAATAAAATTGGTTGTATTGTTGTTTTTTCTAACCATGGTTTTATTTCGTTCAACGTTTTTGTTGCATTTTTAAAAAATTTTAGATTATCTTGGAACAACTCGACACTATTAGTAAAAATTTCAACATAATTAACACAAAATTCTAAAGCCATTTCGCTATTCTTGTAATTTTTTGTTAAGAAGATAAAAATTTGATCACCAACATCTGGTAATCTTTTATAAAACATTACTAAAGGACCATTTTCAGCAAATCGGTATAAGATTTTATATAAAATTCGTTCTGAAAGGATTTTTTTATCAATATTACTTAAAAATGTTAGAAAATCAATAATTTTATTATTTAAATATGCAAAAAATTCCAAATCATTTGAAAGAATCTGAATCTTTTCTCTAAATTTCTTTACTAAATCATTCATTTCGGATTTTTCAAATTTTGATTCATACGATTTAAGAATTATTATAAATTCTTGAAAGAAATTTAAATATTTTGTGTTAGGGAATGAGAAAGATCTAGAACCTTCTCTTTTATGATAAATTTCAATTAATATTTCTAACATCAAGGTGAAAATGTTGTACGAGCGAAAGTATGGGTGTTCTTTAAGATATTTAGTGATATAACTCCAAATTTCAGAAAAATTTTGTAATCTTATCTGCTCGATTATCTTATTTGTAATCGCGACAACTTGGGGTTTTTCTAATATTTTAATCAACTCATTAGATGGTTTCCAGTATTTTATAATCAAATCTACACTGGAAATTATAGTTTCGCTATCAGAGTAATATGAATCAAATAGATAAACCATTGTATGTATGAGTAAATTTTTTCTTTTTGAAAAAAGATCTAATTTTGAAATGCTTTTTAATATTGTAGGAACATTTCCTACATTACCTAACTTAAACTGCTCTTTTAGGAAATTGCAATAATTATCTTCTAATTTCTCTTTGATTTGTATTTTTAAATCAGGATTAGTATCAAGATTAAGAAGATCTCTTAAAATATTTATGCGCTGATTAATTGAATCAATTAATTCAACCTTCTGAAGTGATATTTTTGTATAAATATTTAGATCTTTGGAATTTTTAATGTTAGTGATATTTTTGTTGTTCAACATTAATATTCCTGATTCTATTCTTTGCAACACTTCGTTTACAAATTCTTCACATTCTTCTTTAATTTTTAAATCATACTTCTTTTTCTTTCGTTTTCTTCTTCTACTTTGAAAGAAATCCTGATCAAGAGAAAATAAGGTTTGTAATATGGAATCTTGTTTATTTTTATCATCCCCATTTTTAAAAATTACTAAATTTCCAAGTTCTAAATTTTCTTTTAGTTGAACACCAATTTTTACTCCAAAATCATCTATGATCTCTACATTCGATTTTTGAGAGGAATTGAGCGATATAAATTGAGATTTGTCGAAAAATTGAACCCATCTGATTAAATAGATCTCATTTTTAAAAATAATGACACCAATTTGATTCATAGAAAAAAGCTTTTGTAACGGAAGGTTCAATCCCTCTATGAATTGCACGATTTTCTCATACTTTTGATAGGTTGAAAATTCCTGTTGAAAATTTATCTCCTGCATTATCCCCTGAATTTTATCAATTGTGGATAAGCCTTTTGAAATAAAAATTTTACCTCCTGCTAATATTTTGTTTGGATCCTTTGAGAAATTTTCAAGATCCTCGATATTTTTAATATTTTCTTCATCTTTCTCTTCATTTAACCCTTGAAAAATTAGAATATCATTATCAAGGATAACATTCAAAAAAGGTTCGTTGAGATTAAAATTTTGAATAAAATTCCATTCTGTGGAAATTTCTTCTTTATTTTTTTCAAGCTCTTCTAAAATTAAATTGAATAATTCGTTATTTATTGATGTAAAACTCTCTTTTTTTAAACTCTCGATTAATTCTTGAATTTCCTTCTTTTGGATTAAGTCCAATATGTTTTTTTGTTTTTCTGATAATATATTGAGATAATTTTTCAAAATTTCTTCTGCCCAATCAAGTAGTTCTACAAATCTTTTCGATGTTAGAAAATTATACAGATCATATAACATGAGAATCAACCCTAATTTTGTAATCTTTATTATTAAATCGATCTACAAATATTTTAACTCTTACTTTTTTCTTGTTTGATGTATTGGAGCTACGTAAACATAGAATCTCCACTATAAAAATTCAGGTTATCCATATCTTTTAAAGATTTTCCAGAAATGGCTCCCATAATAAAATCCATTAATATCATATTCATGAATACGCTTGTATTGAATACGGCCCTAATCGACGTGTAAAAAAATTGTTCGGTTAGTCCATCAGGGTAAATGGTTTCTATTATGCTATACCTAAATTTCTTGAGATCGATGTTATATAGCATATTTTTTGTTAACATATATTTTTGAAAGATAATGAAGAATTTCTTTAAACCTAGGGGATCTTTTTTATTGATTGCATCCACATGTTCCTTGCGAATCTGAATATTTGACTGGATTATAATTGCTTTCCTATCTTTCGGTTTTAAAATCATTAGTTTCATTGGTTTTGGGTTATTAGGTGGAAAATTTATAGTATAGCTAAATTCTAATTTTGGATTATCTGGTAATTTTTTTCCTAAAATACCCTCATCGACTGCATAATCACGAATTATTTGTTCAAGTTTCGAAAGTTCCATATTACTTTTAATTTATTCATTGAAAATTAATTAAGCTATTTTATAAATTAAAATGAATAAAAATGAACTATATTTCTCACAAATTCTTTAAAATGAAAAAAAAATGAGCATAAAAGATACAAATCCATATTCTGAAAACTCCTCAGAACCAGTTCTATATAAAGTAAAAATGGGAATTGCTTACATTACACTGAATACAAAGATGAATACCATCAATATGGACACTGCCCGAAAAATAGTTCAATTATTAACTGAATCAGATAAAAATCCAAAAACAAAGGTAATTGTATTAAATTCTATGGGAGATAGAGTTTTCTCTGCAGGTTTTGATTTGGCTATGTTCCAACAAGGTTTTAGCGACAAAATGATGGATGATCTATTATTGTATGGTCGGGATATTTCAAGAGCCATTTATTTCTTAAAAAAGCCAGTAATCTCCCAAATTCAAGGTAGTGCTATTGGAATGGGGTGTATTATGGCACTTGCATCTGATTTTCGTTTTGTTGCAAATAAAGAGGGATTATTTTTCTGTTTACCAGAGATTGATATCAATATTTTTCCCGCAACCGGCCCTACCGCAATGGCTGTTAATATCCTAGGTGTTTCCCATGCGAAAGATATGTTAATCACAGGACGAAAAGTATTTTTAGATGAATTTGATCGTTGGGGTGCAATAACAAAAATCTGTGAACCCGAAAATCTAGCTAGTGAAGTAAAGAAATTTGCACGTGAATTGGCCCAGAAGAATAAGACTTTACTGCATATGATAAAACCTGCTATCAATATAATGACCTTTGAGAAAGCGAAGGATTGGTTTGATTTCGAAAATGAAATGGAAAAAAGTTATTTTGCAGGCATCTTGAACAAAGATGAATTTGATTTAGATGATTTAATTCATAGAATGTGGGAAAAATATGGAAAAGGTTCTCCCAAATTCAATTAAATTAATTCTGGCTTCAAAAAGTCGAGATCGCAAGAAGCTTTTTGAACGCGCTCAAATTCCTATCGAAATTATTCCTAGTGATTTTGATGAAAAATCAATTCAAGAATCGGATCCCAATGATCTTGTAAAGAAGATTGCCATTGCTAAAGCAAAGAGAGTAATGGAGAAATGGAATGACGATAAGGGGAATAGAAATATTCCCGCAATTATAATTGCCGCAGATACCATGGTTTTATTGGATGGAAACCTGATAGGAAAAGCACAAACTAAAGAACAAGCCTTCAAAATTTTATCCCAATTATCTGGTAAAAAGCATGAACTCCTAACTGGAGTCGCTATTATTCACTCCATCAGCAAAAAAATTCGATCTTTTATAGATATTTCAATTGTCCAGTTTCAATCCTTAACTTCATCTGAATTACAGAGTTATTTAGATTCAAGTGATGAATATATTGGGCGCGCTGGTGCGTACTCTCTTTATGATCGTGCCAGTTTATTTATAGATTTTGTTGAGGGAAGTCCTACTAACGTTTTGGGTTTACCTATGGCAAAATTACGAAAAGAATTACTAAATTTTGGTGTAGATATTTAAATTTTTAAAGTTTTAAAACATTTGAGAGATTTTAAAATATATTTAATAGATGTGAACAATAAATGACTAGGAAAAATAAAAACTATGGTGCTGCTCGAACTTTAGCAGTGTTAGGCGCTATTATTGCAATTGCAGGATTTATATGGGGTTTAATTACCGTTTTAGGCTCGGGTGGAAATTTTGAAGCTATTTTCATTAATATTGTAACACAAGTAGTTGGAATTTTAGTATCGATCTTTGTCTTAATCTCAACAGGGTTCATAAGAAAAGATAAGAAAAGCCATGTTCCATTTAACTGGTGGATGCTATTAATTTTTGTTTGTATCCAAGCATGGATGACTACTTTTGGAGGACTCCTAAGTTTATCTTCTTTAGGAATCATAGTAGAAATTATTGCGGTTATTATCTTGCTAATTGCTGTATTATAAGTCATGATAAGTGAGAATTCATGAATGAAATAAAAATTGGAATAATTGGAGTGCGTTTACAGGGAAATGATCATTTAAGAGCGCTTCACACTATAATCACAGAGAAATATTTTGAAGAAAAAATATCTATTCGATTAATGGCATTATGCGATATCGATGAAAACCTTTTGAAACAACGGCAGTCAGAATTTCCAAATATTCCTTATTTTTTTACTAATTATCTTGATTTAATCAATTGTCAAGAAGTAAACACCGTATATATAGTTACTCCAACGTTTCTTCATCATGAAATATTTCTTGCTGCAGCAAAAGCAGGAAAACATATATTTTGCGAAAAACCCCTAACAGATACCATTGAAAAAATTGATGATATGATTAGAGCGCGTGATGAAGCAGGGATTACATGTCAAGTTGGCTTGGTTTTACGTTATGAACCAACCTTTTGGTATTTAAAGAAGTTGGTAGAAGAAAAAATAGAAAAATGGGGGGCTCTTCAAAATGTTATATTTCGTGATGATCAAACAAAACCATATACGGGAACTGGAACTCATCCTTCAATATGGCGCAAAGATCCAAATTTAGCATATTATGGAACACTTTTCGAGCACTCGATTCATGATATTGATATATTAATGTGGCTATTTGGTGATATAAAAGATGTATTTGCGAAAGTAAAATTTTTTGCGAAAATTCATCCAATTGAAGATTCTGTATCAGCTTTATTTGAACTTGATAATGGTGCTTCAGTTTCTCTAAATTCAATATGGCATAATGTTGAGCATGATCAGCGACATATTGAACTTTTCTTTGAAAATGCATTTTTACAAATTTCATTCGGAAACGGTTCATCGATTTCGTATATGGAGAGTGGAGAGAAAAAAATAAAGATTAGAGACTCTAAAATGGATAAAATGTATAGAGAAGTAATGAATTTGTCTTCTCATGAAAGATTCTGGTTAGGGGGCTATGGATATGAAAATATTGCTTTTCTACAAACTCTTATAAATAATAAAGTAGCAAGTCCCAGCTTAGAAGATGCAAAAAAAGCGCATATTGTAGTAAATGCATGTTATCTCTCCTCACAAGATCAGAAAAAAATAAATATTTGAACAGAATTTGAAATTATAATAATAAAAACTTTTGATTCCAATGGAGAAGCGAAGTAAAAGAATATTATTTATGTTCATATTCATCGGTCTTATTTGTCGCACTGTCTTTATCTTATATTATTTCTTCTATATAAAAAAAGACATAAACGATATGAACGAGATCATCATGTATGGTATTCAACGTCTTTTTGAAGGCAAAAATCCATATTCTGTAGAGTATACTATCACAATTTGGGTTCCTGATCACGTTGCTTCTTGGGATATGTACTTGGGATATCCGCCCTTTTCTTTAATCATTTACGCTCCTGTTATACTTTTTCCTCAATTGACAGGTTCAATGGAACTTATCATTATTATATTCATTGAAAATGTAATTTTTGATTTGTTGATTTTCATAATCATATGGGATGACAAAGAAAAAAACCACCAAATAATCGCACTGGTTTATTGGTTACTCCCTTTGTTCTATTTCATTGAATATGCTATTTTTTTTTCATCAATTTTCTTTTTTGTAATCGCTTCGCTTTATTATATTGAAAAACCGTTTTTATCTGGTTTATTTATCACTATCGCGATTTTTTCTTATCATTTATATATTTTTATTTATCCAATTCTATTTTTATATCAATTGCGAGAATTCCGCTTAGATCTTTCACACCAAACCTTCAAAGAGAAAATAAAAATATTTCTTAAGGAAATACAATCAAAAAAGAAAGATATAGGAAAGTTTTTGGGGGGATCCGCTATTCCAAGTGTAATTTTCATTGTTTTTGTCATATGGGATTATGAAAGCTTAAAATATTGTTTATTTGATGCAAGTGTTCAACGATTTAGAATTAATTATTTCCAATATTCTTTTATAATAATTGCATTGATTAGTTGTGTCTGGATTATGTTTTTCCCAACAAAAATAAAAGCGCATCGCTATTTAAACATCAACTTGCTTATTTTTTATTTCTTTGAAGCAATTATATTAAATATTTCAATGATTGTATATATAATTCAAAACTTTAAGGCACATTATTTTTTACTAATGGTTCCTTTTGGAATAATGGTATTTATTAACCCTCCATCTATTAAGAATTCAGATATCCCTACATATTTGAAAAATAGTAAAGAGGAGGATTAAGATGAAAACAAAATTAATTTTTGGACTAGCTTCTAAAAAGGTTCATGGAATTTACTTGTTTATTGTTATCCTTATTCTAACATTGAGTTGTATAATTGCTCAGATTTTGTATCCTGTAACTTACTCAATGCTTGATTATCATGTTAGTGCTCAAGGTGGTATTAATGCCAATCCTCAAGGTCATATTTATTGGAATATAGGGATGATTATTACAGGGATTTTGCTTATTCCACATATGTTATATTTACATAGATCTTTTTCTTCAACATCACCAAAGATTTCAATAATAAGTTGTATTATCAGTATTATTGCATGCTTGAGTATCTCTCTAATAGGAATTTTCCCTGGAGATTTAGGTCTTCCTCATTTAATTGTAGGATGTACTACTTTTTTTGGATTTATCATTGCCTTTAACCTAGATGGTATAATTTTAATTGAACGTAAACAAAAATTTCCAAATCAATGGCCTCAAACATGGAATTATTTATTGTTTTATTTTTTTCTAAATTGTTCATTTATAGGGGCATTAATAATACCAGAAATTTCTCTTAATCTTGATAAATTACCCTTTGATCCCAGATGGCTTTCATTTCCAATTTGGGAATGGACTCTGTTTATCAGCGTGTTTATTTGGATGATAGGATTCTTTTTATTGATGCCAGAGCCTTTAAAAAGTAAAAATTAATATCCATTATTTCTTAATTGTCCCTCAATGAATCTTTTTACATTTTCTTTTCCCTGAAAAATACCATAATGCCCCTCACATAAAATATCTGCTCCAATATTTATCAGTCGTTTCATAGATTTTGCCCAATCATCAGTGTTTGAATTAAATTCCTCCATAAAAGGTCCATGAATATCTTGACCGAACAATACTTTCATCCCCTCCTCGTTTTCATATAACACTGCAATCGAACCTGGTGTATGGCCTGGTGTATGATAACATATTAAGTTAGTTCCTTCCATATTCAATATTTCAGGGTCCTTTTTTATCACGTAATCAATTTTCGGAGGCACCAATTCTTGTCCGTACCAATTTGCTGCCGTTAATCCTTGAGTATTCGGTTGTCCCGTTATTGCTGCTAAATCCCAGCTGTGAGCATATGTTTTAATTTTCGGAAACAGTTGTTGGAATTGATGAGCTGCTCCAATATGGTCAAAGTGACAATGAGTCAATATTAAATCTGAAATATCCCGATTCTTTAACTCGGTCTTGGTGATATTATCAAGAATTTGCTGTGCATATTGTGTTCCCGCATCAATTAGGCATATATGATCCTTTCCGATGCCCAGTGCATAGATCATACAATCTCCAGGACCCGATAGTGATTCTGATCCCACAAGGTATAATCCATCGAGAATTTTTTTAGGATTCATTATTCTATATTTTCTCTGCTTAAAATTAAATCTTTGGGCATTAAGGATATAAATTTTAGACTTTTCTGGTCAGCGGAGCCATTTATATTGAAAAAATTTAATTTTTATAATTAATTCATCCATACATGGCGTGCGAAAAAAACTAAGAGGTATTGATCTAGCTTGGTGTGATACTGCGTTCGGAACGCAGAAGTCGGGCGTTCAAATCGCTCATACCCCATTAATTAAGCAAATAAATTTATTTTTTACTTCTCTTCCGAATGATTCTTTTAAATTTTTCCTAATGGATAGATATTCTTATTGGTTTTGTTATTATAGTTTAGTTTTCAAAAAGACTCCCCTTCTTAAAATAAAAATCCCTTCATCATCATTATGGAAGAATTTAAAAAGTAAAATCAGGTTAATCCATTCTTTTAAGAAAAATACGAGACTTTCCATTAGATACAAATTTCATAAGAAATTCGATTTTGGATTAAAAAGATATGTGCTGATCTTCCAAATATAGAAATTAAAACCATAATGGAGGGGGTTGTAAAAAGAATCTGAAGGATTTTTAAAGAATTTGGGATATGATTAATATTATATGTGAGATGTATAAGATATTGTAAAATTCCGGCATTCTTATATGGGATGCTACTGATCTTCCGTTATAGATCTCTAATTGTCCAAGTTTGGCAATTTTTAAATTACGGTATTAGTCTAGATTGGAACGCAGAAGTCGGGCGTTCAAATCGCTCATACCCCATATATATTATATATTTCTTATTTAGGTTAATCAATATGGATCGAATTGCAATAATTGGTTCAGCTGGTTCTGGAAAATCAACACTGGCTATTCAAATTGCAAAATTAGTTGACATACCTCTCTTTCATTTGGATCGATTGTTTTGGAAACCTGGATGGGTGGAAACACCAAAACCTGAATTTTCTCTCATAGTAGAAGAAGTGGCCAGTAAACCTAGATGGATCATTGATGGAAATTATAGTAGAACAATAGATATTCGATTAAAAGCAGCAGATATGATTATTTTCTTAGATTTTTCAAAATTTTTGTGTTTATTCACGGCAATAAAGCGTTCATTCCAAAATCGTAATAAAGATAGACCAGATATTACTGAAGAGTGCAAAGAAAAGTTTGATATGGAATTCTACAAGTGGATCTGGAATTTCCCAAAGCGAAGTCGACAGAAGATTATTTCTGCACTTTCAAAATTAGAAGATCATAAGAAAATATATGTTTTCAAACATCCAAAAGAACTTAAAAAATGGATTGAAGAATTTCCCAATTTAATTTAACTTAATTCTTTATGTAATGCTAACCAGTGAAAAGCCGCTATTATGTAAGTGTTAGTTATTTGCCCATTGCGGATGTATTTTCGCACTTGTTCATGGGATGCAAATTCGAATTCAATTATTTCATCCGGGTCGAGGTTTTGCTCTCCCATTGATGAGACTTTTTCCGCTAAAAAAGTATAGCACCGGTTGTTTTGTATTGCAGGATTCGCGTCAACTACTCCAATTTTTGATAAATTATCGAGATCGACATGAAAACCGGTTTCTTCCCTTAATTCCCGCTGAGCCCCTTTCTTAGGATCTTCTCCTTTATCTAAACAACCACCTGGGATTTCCAGTTCAATTTTATCTGTTCCAAATCGAAATTGGCGCACCAATAGTATTTCGTCTTTGTCATTAATTGCAACAATATTTGCCCAATCAGGAGCGTCAAGAACAAATGCGGCAAATTTCTTTTTAGTAATTGGATTTTGGTATCTTTTTTTTAGAAGGTTAAACGGCAATGTCTTAAAAATAGTTTTTACTTTTAGTAATTTCCAATTTTCTAACATAGTTAAGTAAAACTACAAATTTCGTGTTTAAAATTTTTTCTAAATACTCTTAAAAAATTTTGGTGGCTCAAATTCTTTAAATCTTGCTCTTTTTCCAAATCATTTTTTTTGTCATGAAATCAACTCCTATGGGGGGAGTTTTTTCCGAGAATTAAATCCAAGTATCTCTAAATACTCTTAAAAGATTTTGATGACTCAATTTTTTTAAATCCTGCTCACTATAACCATTTTCTAAGAAAAAATCAAAAAATTTTGGTAAATCATTACTTCCTGAAATATTTAGAGGAACCATCGTGCCATCAAAATCCGTTCCAATCGCAATTGTATTTATATCCGAAAGCTTTACTATATGATCAATATGCGATTTAAACACTTCTAGAGGAAGTTCGACTGAGGATTTCGCTTGTTTATGTTCCCCTGATAAAAATCTTAATCCAAAATTCAAACCAATTGTACCGTGCTTTTCATAAATTGCAATAATTTGCTTATCAGTTAAATTTCGTGGAACATTGCAAATGGATCGGCAATTTGAATGGGTAGCAATTATGGGTTTATTTGTTATTTTAATTGCATCCCAGAAACTTGGATCATTTAGATGAGACACATCAATTGTT
>JAUWOE010000114.1 GCA_030612265.1 Promethearchaeum sp. | reverse complement strand
TCTCTAAATTTATTCTTCGAAATTGCAGAACTCATAATAAATAGGAAGAAGTTCAAGAATTTAAAGCCTTCGGTTCAAGAGAGAGCCGATTTAATCCGATTTAAACACAAGAATCTTTTGGGAAGAGATTAAGTTTTTTTTACGGATTAAATGTTAAAAAAATGACTCAAATATTAGAAATTAGTAGAGTCTAAACTTAATAAATTAAGTTACATCAGATTGGTGGTGAGCATCCACCTCGAGGACCATTCATCTTCATTACACCTCGATGTTTTCTTCTGATTAGATATTTAAACTTCGATAGAAACAATGAGTTAAGAAAAGTATGAAAAAAATTATGAAATATAGAAATTGTTTTGTGGCGTTTTGTAGATATATTAAACCAAAATAATAAAAATAGAAATATTGTTTTATAATTATGAAAATAAAACACATAAGTTAATTAAAAAAAAAACTCCCGTCTTCATTTTTTTGTAATAAATTTCTCCCCATATAGAGACAAAGGAATTATAAGCGAAACAAAATATTTACAATTTAAATTTTTCAAAGAGGGAATAATATTTTCATAAAAACGGTCCAACTGATTCTTAAGCTGAATTATCGCGATTATTGTAAGATTCTTATTATTTTTAGGCATCTTTAATGAAAAGATTTGCCCTGCAGGTAATCTTGTTATTACTTTTTTAATTAATTTAAAATCTTCTTTTGGACATTCAACAATAATAGAAACTGAAACGGGATAGCCAATGATTTGCCAGAACTCCCAGGGTAGAAATTCAACGCAATATTCCTTATATCGGATTTTAGAATCGAATATGAAGGAAATTTCGTTTTTAACTTCTATCTCATCCAAACCTAAATTTATGGTCTGTTTTAAATAATTAAAATCATCATAATACCAACTATTAGAAAAAAGTGATTGTTCACTGAAAAACCTCAAATCCTCATGTAACTCAAATATTTTTATATTTAGAGAAGGATATCTTGCTTTTAGTGCTTTAATCCCAACATTCCATTCGCTTTCTTTGTTCCTTATATCCTCTCTTCCAATAATATATTCAAGAATTAAAATATTATCCAAAGAGCCCCCATAATACCAACCGTTCTGTAAAATTTCCGAAAAAAGAAAGGAAAACACGCGCGTTTTTTTTAAAATAAATGGATTGATACTTATTCCCAGTTGTGAAATTATAACAAAAAGAAGCTTTTTCTTTTCTAATGTAGAAAATTCTACCCGTTTTTCATTAAAATTAAATTTATCGGTAATTAGACTAAAATTGAATTTTTGATTTTGAAAGTAATATCTAAAAAATTCGATAATTTTTTTTCTATTGAGAGAAGAATTTTTACTTATTTCATTTAACTTGTTAAAAATACGAAGATCCCTAATAAAATCAGCGAATTGAAAAATCGGAATTTTGTTATCACATTTACCGAAATCAATTTTTAATCTCGATGAATTTTTTGTATAAGAAGTAGTTTTAAGAAATGATTGTATATATTTATTGAACTTTTTTTCATCCCAATCTCGCTTTTCAAAATCGAAAAATGAAACAACATCAAAACCGATAAAGGATGATCTGAAAAGATAGGGAATTCCTATTAAGAGCAAATTATCTTGAAGTAAAAACTTTGAAAAAAGTAAATATGTATCTGTGGTTAATAAGAATTCGTAATTGTAAGATTTTTCACACATCCATATAGCGCGCTGAAAAATACATTTTATTAGTTCTAAGGTTGAATTTGATATCACACATAAATAAATCAGGTTTGGGTTCATCATTATAATAACCGAAAAATTAATGAATCTTTTTAAGTAGCCCTCTTCAATTAAAAGATTAAATTTTTCTTTCAATTCTTTCATCGAATAGGCAGATCCATTAGAAAAATATCTATTGAATTCGTTCCCAATTTTTTGCTGGTATTTTTCAAAAAAATTTTTAGTCAATTCAGATGTATTGGAAATTTTGAGAACCTTAAAAAGAGTTATTAATTGTTCAATTGATTTTTTTTTTTGGTATTTTTCTCTAATTAGTTTTTCAAATTCATTGATTGGGATTTTTTTATTCGTCTGGATTAAATTATCGCTAAAAAAGCGATAATAGGTTTTTTTTATTTGTTTGGAGGTTAAATTTTGTATAGTTGAAATCAATAATTTTTTTTTTAATTGATTATGGACGGATTCATTTTCGAGTAAAATATTTCCAATTTCAAAAAATATATAGAAATCTAAAGCATTAAAAGTTGAATCTATTTTAAGAATTGGTTTTTGATAGGTTTGATGATATTTTACTAACGCTAATTCAGGTAATTTATTTAAGTTGAAAGGGAGGGATTTGTTTTGTCTGAATTTTTTAGATGTAAACGGTATTATTTCAAAGATATTCTGTTCGCGTTTTAATGAATTTTCAAATTCGAGTTTAAAACTTGATTCAATAACAAGATCAAAATAAAAATTATTGATAATTTTCAAGTCCTGCAATATATTTAGAAAATTTATAAGAAATGCTTTAAAACATGTAGGAATAAAACAAGAAAATTGACATATTCTGTTAATAAAAAAGAAATTTGTAAAAAAAGGGACCTTATAAAAAAATTTCTCCAAAATTTCTTGAGATTTATTGAAATTGTTAAATTTAATCCATACAAAAAAATGGTTAAGCCCGATTTTTGAGTAATTTCTCATCAGTAGAGATGTTGATATCGAATATTTTTCATAAATTTCCTTTGTTGCAGCTAAAAAATCATTAAATGAACGTAAATCAGAAGAAGATGTAATAATATCCCTCATTGTCCCAATATTGATTTGTTTAGAATATACAACTTCTAACCATTTTATGAAAATAGCAATAAATTCATCTTCTATGTAAAGTGGATTTAATTTTGATGTAAAATCAAAAAGAAAAGAGTTTAGAGTAATCTGTTTAAGAAAATAATGGAGATAACTATCGATAAATACAATTTTAATCATCGTGCCTGAAACATATTTAATAATATCGTTCCAGATACCTTTCATTAGGGACTTTTCCGAGTTTTTGAATTGTAAAAGAAATATTAATTTAACCAGATAATCAGAACGAAATTCTACAGGAAGAAAACTTATCAGTGCGGCAAAATCAATAATTTCATCGGATATTTCAAGAAATTTATCCGGAATTAAGATTGTATCATAAGTATAAAAATTTAAGAATTCATCTACAGGAATCTTCTTTTCTCCCCCTTCCTTGATTTTTATCTCTGTAAAAGGAAAAATTCTGTCCCGATCGAATTTTTTCTGATAATATTCCAATCTTTTACGGTATGCTTCTATAAGATCTTGCTCTTGCATTTTAAATCTCTAATACTTCGATTGTATGTAAAACCTCTAATCTAATCTAATTTATTTTGATTTAAGTAATTAAATGTTGGCATCCACTTTCAATCACCTTATTTAAAGGAGCTTCTGAAGAAGTAAGTGAAAGTAAAAAAAGGTAAAATTGTTGATAATGGTAAAAAAATTATAAAGGAAAGAGAATTGAGAATTGTGAATTTAGAATTTATTTATTTTTATTATGCTTTTCTAAAATGGTTCTTATCATTAGGTGGAGTTTATCAACTGACGAAAAAACAACCATCCCAATTCCTGTAATTTTTTTTATAGAACCAATCTTTTTTTTCAAAATATTTATTTTATTTTCGGAGATACCACGCGCGTCCAACAAAGTAATATATGTTTTTACCGATCTCTTTTTTTTATCGAGATTTCGCAGAAACATCATATCGGATGTGGAAATATTGATCTTCATTGGATCCAAAATATCAATTCCCACCAAAGTAAATGGCACAGGAAAACTAAGATCGAAATTACTATTTTCTTTACTTTTTTTATTCACAGCAAAATCAACGGGGATTGCAGATCCTAATTTGTATGCATCGTAAATTTGAGAACTTATTTGTACTGATATTTCGGGTTTTTCTCCATCCAATTTTGGAGCTATTACATTTTCTTCTTTAGGAACAATTCGCTTTTTTGAATAATCCAATATAGATTTTGATGGTTTTATTGTTGGGAATTTAAAATTCATCTTTTCTCCTTTTTTTCTTTTCCTTCTCTGTGTGAATAATAAATTTCTTGCCTCTTGGGTGTCTTTGGTGTATAATCTGATTATTTTTCCGTCTTTGGATCTGCCCGTCCTTCCCGAACGTTGAATGGATTTTATTTCCGAAGCGGAATTATCGTAAAAAACCACCACATTACATTCCGAAATATCCAAACCCTCTTGAGCCACGCATGTCGCAACCAAAATATTGTAAGTCCCCGCTGAAAATTCCCTAAGAAGTTGAATTTGTTCTTTTTGGCTAAGCCCCCTATCCGCAGGATTTTTGGTGGCTTGTCCAACGAATTTTTTAGGTCTGCATCCGGAGATTTTTTTAAGTTCTCTTGTTATTCTGGTAACCGTATCCCGAAGATCAGCAAAAATTAGTATTCTACTATCGGGTTCATCTTCAAATTGCGAGGAAATAACGCTGACAAGCCTTATCATTTTCGGATGGGTTAGTTTTTCAGGGGTATCGTTTTTTATCCTAAGCATCTGATACCAGATATTTTGGAATTTGTAATCGCGGTAAAGAAAAATATCGGCTTTAGAGGCAATGCCTTTATCTATTTTCTTTTTCATCTTTTCGATCGATTTATAGGTAATATCAAGACCTTGAACTTCAAGTGTATTAATCAAATGATGAATCTTAAAAAGTCGGGCGTTCATCGATATTAGTATCCTTAGAGTTCTGGTATTTCCACCTTGATTTTTGGTAAGAGAGAGCGTGAGTAATTTGACCTGCATGGCACAAAAACCCCTATGATATTTGGTGGGATCGGTGGGAGCCTCTGGATCGTAGTTTAGATTAAATTCAATATATTGTGCGATGGTTTTTTCTTTAATTTCAAGTAGTGTGTCGCGAATTTGTTTCATTTCATCGGTTAAGTCCACCCCGATTACAATTTCTTCTATTTTGTGGGTATATTCTTTTACATCTAAGTCTTGCTTTTCCCTTCTTTCTATGTTTTTTAGTGGAATATGCAGGTTATTTAGGATGGTTTCTTCATGCTCTTTATTTCCAGGGGATGCTGTTAGTGCTAAAATTCTTCCATCTGTATTTTGTTTTTTGAAAAAATCAGCTATTGGAACATAGGCATATTCTCCAGTGGCGCGATGTGCTTCATCAAAAATGATTAATGCTGTTTTATTTAGAGAATATAATTCGTTTTTGAGATCATTTCTAAGAGTTTGGGGTGTCATGAACAAGAATTGGGTTTCGGAATTTTCAAAAATCTCTTTTCTCTTCTCCGGTTTGATTTTTCCTGTTAGTTCCATAAATCCGAGTTCGCCGAGGTTTACGTTTTTTTTATGGGATTCGATATGTTGACTAATAAGGGGGCGCGTGGGTGCAAGGAAAATTATGTTTTTGAATCCATTGAATTTTTTTAGGAAGTGAACTCCGAGAAGGGTGGCAATGTATGTTTTTCCTAAACCTGTCGGAATAACTACCAACAAATTTTCGCTTTTTGCCCTTGCATATATGCTTAATTGGTATTTTCTGGGTTTTGGAGTGTTAGGTTGCCATATATTGGTATTATAATTTTGATTACTGGTTGAAATGGTCATCTTCTGTGGAATTAGAAATTGAAGGCATATAAAATCACATTATCTTAAAAAAAATAAAAAAATAAGAAAAAGGAGAACTCAATTTATTGTATTTTAATAAGATATTCCAAAAATAGAATGCATAGAAAACCTACCTTCTCACAATCTCTATTCTTTCAAAAGCATCTGAAATCAAAATAGATGGCATTATCATATCCGAATAATCCAAATAACCTACAAATTTATATTTTCTATAAAATTCGGGATGGGATGGATAATGAGTTTTTTCTAAAATTTCGATTAAATCAGGAAATTTTTTCCAATAATTTTTAGCTCCTAAATTAAAATTTTTCCATAATTTTACATGATAAATATTTTCACGGTTATATAGCCCAAATCCCTCTTTGAAATACATTCTCAAAATCAAAATAGGAGAAAGCGCCATATCAAAAGCATTTTCGGGTGAAAACATGTCTATCTTAAGCCCTCCAGATAATAGCCACTCTTCAGGTATAATTAAATCATCCAAAAAACTATCCAGATTGTCGTAATCTATTTTAAGTGATTTGAATTTAGGTCGCTTTTCGGGTTGTGATTTAAAATACACCCGTTCATTAATAATCGGTGATTTGAGAATCAAAAAGTAATATCCCTCATCGTTATAGTGAGAAAGCTTGGAATTTGAATTAAAGAAGCGAGAATAAGTAAGTTTGTTAAACTCCGTTTTCCAGCAGAAATAATTATCAAATTTCGAAGATCTTAGCATACAGAAACCTATCAAAATGAATATTTAAGAAGCAAATTTTTTATTTTTCAAATTTTTTCTGTTAGAAAATGCAAATCGATTTCTTCTTGATACAGTTAAATTGTTTGATTTCATAAGATTGCAGCGTTTGCATAAAACTTGTATATTCTGAGTCGAGTTAGATCCGCCACGGGAGAATGGAATGATATGATCATACTGTATTTCGGTTGTATCCCCGCAATTGACACATTTCCCTTGATCCCTATGAAAAACTTCAAGTCGAACATAGGGAGGTATGGGTCTGGAATGCCTGTTTTGCTTTGATAATTTACGGGATAGTTTTTTCGATAAAATTCGCGCCCATTGTTCAGAAATCATCCTTAGATGGTGATTTTTTTCACTTTTTCTAACAATATAATAACTCTTTTTTGAATAAGCCCCCGGTTTTTCCCGTGATTCAATGACATATCCAATTGGAGAGATAAAACTGAATAAAATTGAATATTTTTTGTGCCTTCTATCCCAAATTCTCGATTTATCATTGATAAAAAAACGTTGATAATTTCCCGTGTCGGGTTCGCAATAAAAAAATGCTACATAGGGTAATTTCTTATCCGAATTGGGATTAACCTTCTTTGAAATTAGATAACATTCTACTCTATCATTTTTATTCATTTTTATTCATTTTTATCATTTTACAGGTATGCTTTTGATATATTTGGAAATAAAAATATTAATCAAATTCTTGTGATAAGATTCAAATAAATGATTTTTGCGCTCACTCAGATCGTTTCCCCGCCACAACACCAGTTTACCGTTTTCCTTCTGGTAAATAAATAGAGTAATGATCTTGTTTTTGATTTCGATCGGTTTTGTATCAATCAATTCCATAATCACCATCATATTTTTGAAGTATTTAATATCGAGCTCATCTTGAGTTTCTTAATTTACAAAGCGAATGGAAGTTAGGTAAATTTTTTGTCTAATTTTTTGTCTTGTTTTTGGAAAAAGTAGTCCCCGTTTGAAATGACATCAGAATTTTTATTCCCTTAATGTTACTTAAGAAACTTCAATATATTAAACTTAACTCAGTTAGAATTCTACTTTCAACCACCTTATTTAAAGATAAATGCCAAAAGTGAAAGTAAAAAAAATTATCTTAGGGGAAAAATACGGGGATTGTAAGAAGATTGTAAATATTTTCAATATATTATTTTATATTCGTTATTTAATTGGATACTTAAACGTTCGTTGATTTTCTTAATATATTTAGATTCCACCTGAATGACTTGAAACCAAATCCAATTCCACTAAAGTAACGTTCTGTTCATTTATATTTTGTTTCGTTGCGGATAAATCCTTGAAGAATTATCCTTTTTGAACCGTTTTCCCGCTGTTAAAAATTTGATGGTGTTGGAATAGCTGATTGAGTTAATCGCTTTCCAAAGGTCTACCCGTGTTTCTAAGCGTAGAAATTGCTTCGGAAAATATTCGGGAAATGCTCATTCTGGGATCGGTTATTTTGACAAAAAAAGGTTTATTGCTAAGTGCAGTATTAATTTTTACAACGTAATTTTGATTTTGAGATGATATAATTTACCTATAAAATTTAGGATATACAAAACACTATTGAATTTTGATATTTTAAATAAACCAAAAGAACAACTTGTATGAAAATATCATCGAGGGAACCTGTAATATTTTGCGTTATCTGCTTGGGGCTTTTAATTGCATTTCAAGGGCTTAAAAATTTTATTATTTCAGCAACAAGATCAATTAGTTGGATAGGAATCACAGAAATTTTGGTCGGCATCGGAATAATCGTGTGTTTGTTGGGTGGTGGAAAAGTTAACAGAAGGTACTGATTTTTTTAATTTTTTATTATTGTCGCATTTTGGCTCTTTAAATATTCTAAATTTCTATGTTTTACATGACTCAAATTCTAACAAAGAATGCTAAAAAAACTGAGAAAATAGAAAAAAGTGATATTGAAAAAAAAATAACAAATTTAATAATTCAACTTCAAATATCGCCCATTTATTTCAATCGGATTTTAGATTTATTCAACAAAGCAAGGAATAACCATATTTTTAGCCATATTTCTAAAAAAGTGCTATTATCGATCTGTTTATACAGGTTAAATTTAGAGGAAAAATTATATATCTCCCTAAGAACCATTAAATACATGCTTGACATTCGCACACCAGGTTATTTATCCAACCATCTAAGACTATATGAAAAATTCTGTACAATTCTTGGCTTAAAACCAATTCGCTATATTCTAAACGATCACGTCAAAAATATCTGTGATTTGATAGGTTTAGGTAATGAAATCGAAAAAAAGGCAATCAACTTGGTAAAAATGATAGAAAATAATTTTGCACTACCTGGGGAATACCGAACTTGTGCTATAACTGCTATTTATTTTGCATCGAATTTTGGGGGTGAGTTGATTTCTCTTGACCAATTCGATTATTATTTTGATTTAATATCCCTCTCAGTCATGTATGAGAAGATTAAGATATTTACAAGTTATATGAAGGAATTTTTCATAAGAAAAGCGCAGAAAAAGGTTTTAAATAATCGGGAAATCTATTTTCTGAAGAACTTTACAATCACATACAGGGATGATTTCTTTAGAAAATTTCAATCTATAAAAAACTAATTTTTATCTTTTATCTAATCTAATTTTTCTGAAATCTGTATCCATTTTCATCACTGATATTTTTATACTAAGAAAATTAGAAATAAAAAAGTTAAGTTAATGAATTCTGCCAAATGAAGAAAAGGTTCGCGAACACTTAGGACAGAAGTAGTGAGTGAGTCCCGTATTTCTTGCATAAATTCGCTGTTTACAATACGGGCATTTAACAATCATCACAGGTTCAGACCTTCTCATTTTTTCACATATCATATTTAATCATCCATAAATGAATTAATTGATGTTATTTTTACCGATTTTCTCGGATTTGAAGATACTGATTTGATTTTTCTCATCGCTGGTATTTTTGGCTTATTTGAATTGAATATTGAAGTTTTAACTCTTTTTGCTCTTTTTGCTCTTTTTACTTTTTCATTTGGTTTTCTGGATTTTATCTTAACTTTGGATGAAATTCTGGTATATTGCTCTTTTACTTCTTGATTAATTTCTCTGCTATTTGATTTTATCTTTGTTGTGACAGGATTTATGTAATATTTCTGGAGTTTCTTACGTTTTAGAAACATCCTAAGCGAAAAATTATGCAAAAATGGAAGTGAGAATTTTTTGGAATCCCTAAGTCTTATAGGATTATCAAAATTAGAACATTCTGCACTTATCAGATTAACGGTCTGCTCATCGAGAATGAACCTAAATACATCATCCCATTTTTTAATATCCCGCGAAAGAATGCACCACTCACTTACCCTGTATAATTCCGATTTTCCAAATATCAGTTGAAAAATCCCATGGCCAACACTAAGCAATATTATAACAGTATCCAATATCAAAAACATAGTGAGAAGATCTTGGTTAAAATAAGATAGCAAAGCCGAAATCAATAATAAGGGTGTGACAATAAATCCGATCTTTGACTGTCTTGTGAAAAATTTGTGTTTTTGATTGGGTTCCTCATAGTTCTGCATGGCTTCATTTTTTGCAGTTATGTACGCGAAATATTTTTTATCTTGAAAATTAATGAATTCTTGGATTTTGTCTTGAATTAGAAAATAAATGTGATCTGCTGATAATCCAGGAAGTGAATCCAAATACAAAGAATTTTTCAAGAGTAATATTGCGTGGGCATCGATTTCCATTTGTTTTGCTCCATTTTTAACCCGCAAGGGATGTTGGAGAATTTGTGCTTTTGGAAAAACCTTCACAAATAAATCCTCAAAAATCTCCGTTGTAATCCTAAAAGATTTATAATCATTTTGCTCCATTGATGTCAGTAAATGTTTGAATATTCTTATGGGGAAATTGACAACATCGTTTAGAATAGTGTTTTTTTCTTTAGATTTTAACTTTCCATCGGATTTGTAATCTACTTTGGGATATCTCATTTTTATATTCCCTTGACAAGACTCGATTTTTAGGAAAAGTAATGATATTAGTGCAGGTTCCTTATCGCTATCATTATGAATTTTGTAATAGAGATAGTCGAACGAATTGTAAACATTGGATAAAATGGTCGATTCCGGAACGATTCTAATTCGCAAGTACCCGTTTTGCTTTAGCATGGAGTCCATTACTTCAGAGGTTTCTTTATAGTATTCTACATCGAATTCTGGAATTGTATTATAATTATTATTTTCTAAAATTTCTTCAAATTCGGGTTCTTGATAGGTTTCAGGGGGCTCTTCGGGAATTTCTAATACTTTTCTTAATTTTCTTATTTGGTTCCTGTGTTTTATAAGAAACGGATCGTTTAAATCAGTGAAATTTTTTTGCGCTTGGTCTAGATAAAATTCGGCTTGATCTCTATCATTGTTTTCGATCATATCTTGACATTGCGAAATATTTTCATCTATCCTGAGTTTAAGATATTTTTTCGATACCCCGTTCATGAGTTTATCCAAACCTAATCTTTTTATCTCGTATTCATGGTAAGGTTCACAAAAAGTTTCGGTTAGACCGTGATATAACTCCAATGCAAATTCAAAATTATTTTCCCCGACGTTTTGCTTAATTTCATCGACTTTCGAGTAAAATGGATCCATGATAAAAGTTATAAAAATTTGTTATATATAAAATCGCATAAAAAAACAGTGAGAAATTTGTTATTATAAAGATCTAATGAATTTTTTTTCTATGTCATATATTAATAGTCCGCTTAATTACGAGTCTATTGTTTATAGAGATTACTTCAAAAGTGCTATCAGAAGATCCATATTCGGTTATTTTATGTCTTTAGTTGTTTTAATTGGAGTATTTATTCTTGCATTTCCGCATGTTCAGGTAAGTGTTTTAGTTCCAATAATGGTAGTTTTGATATTTCTTAATTTCTACTTGTTCTTCTATGATAAATCCATTCATTTTACCCCAAAAATTTTCAAGAGCGATTTAAACAAAATAAAACTGCCATCTCTTCAAACATATATAACCGAAATTTCTTTGAATCCCGCGCAAAATACCCAGAAAGAACTTTTAGGGCGAATAAATATTGAAAACTGCAATATAATGCTCTTTTCAAACCGTTCCAATCATAAGGTAGTTGCTGTAATGGGACTTTCACTAAAATCTACCGCACTTCATATCCAATCCAATTTTGAGAATTTCCTACGTGTGCTTTATTCTTTGGAGCTTAATATCCCGCTAACTTTCCAGATTGATCTGAAGAATATGAGCGTTAACAACAAAGAGACCAATTCAATATATGGAGATCGGGTAAAAAATCTAAAAAATAATACGATTTCCAGAGATTCTCATTCAGTTTTTGAATACACGATCTTCATCACCAAAACCTACCGATTTCCGAGCAAAAAGACAATAGATAACCTTCTTTACACGATGAAGCAAAGCTACATCACTATCTCCAATATCCTCGAAACAAATTTTGCTCATTTCAAATTTTCTGCACTTTACGGGAATGATCTGATTAATGGCATCCGGGGATCAATTACTGGAAAACGATATGACCACATTAAAAAAAATTCATTACGAAATCCCGTTAAAAAAAATAAAGGATTGGTTCTATTGATAAGAC
>JAUWOE010000171.1 GCA_030612265.1 Promethearchaeum sp. | reverse complement strand
AAGCGTAAACTTATGCATTTACGTTCGGAGGTTAGGAATGTTCAAACTAAAAAAGCATTATATGAAATTAATTTCCCTAATGATGGAAAACGCCAATTTCATATCGATAAAACCTTGTCATGTTTGTGGGATAAAATCAATCGTATCCATTTGGAGATAAGAAATCAGCTTACTCATCGAATTTTGCAGATTGCGCAGTTCCACGGTGTCTCCTTGGTTAAATTCGAGGATTTGAGTTGGTCAAGACATAGTAGGAAAGCAGTATCGGGAAAATGGATTGCATATCACCAGATTCATTGGTTCCATTCAAAGATCATCCAACATGTTGGACAGGCAGCGAAACGGGTAGGGATCAAAGTCGGCGTTGTAAATGCGCGCTGGAGCTCTCAAATATGCTCTCATTGTGCAAAAGGTAATAATGTTGCCCTAAATATCACAATGCAATCGAATAAAAATCACCTTCACGATTTTTTTGGTTCCCGCACAGGAAAGCAATTTCGATGCAAACAAATGCTATATAAAGATGATACTTCTCACCATAAGTTCGAGATTGATGCCGATCTTAATGCTGCTCGAAATGTGAGCATGCGACCGTTGATTCGGTCATTGGTATGAATTTTTTTAAAATCACCGGCATTTCTATATGGGATGCTACTGATCTTCCGTTACAGATCTCTAATTGTCCACATTTGGATAATTTTTAAGTGACGGTGGTGTGATTAAAGTGGATGGAACTATAGTCGCATATACTCTTGCTGAGTTATTAAACAAAGATACTATTGTTGTCCATGTGGAAAAAGCAAATCCAGAGTTCAATGGCGCATATCAAGCAGTTGCACAACAATTCTATGATAAACTAGATGGGTTAATAAAATTTATTAATAGAGAGCAAGATTTGGGAGATCTCAGTATAAGGAAAGCTAAAGGACATTACCATCCAGTAAGATATGTCAAAAAATATAAGATATTATTCTAATTAATGCTTATTCCATAAAATCAATACAATTTTTGGAATATCTCTTTAATTTTTAATGATAAGCGATTTTACTATAAGATTAACTTATTTCTATAAAAACAATCAAAAAGGTTTATAAATCCTTAATCAAAAAGAGATAATAACAACACACGAGTTGAATGTTATGGGTATCGAAGAACTTAAAGAAAAATATCTTCCCAAACTTGAAGCGGAAGAACTTAGCTGGGAAGAAGTCCCTGAAGTTATGGAATTGCTTGTAGGTATTGCAAACTCTGATGAAGATTTCCAAGATGAATTTGAAGATTTAACTAAAACATATTCTTTCGTTATCAGTGATAAGCCTGAAAGTGAGCATATGTGGATTAAAATTGAAGGTGGAAAGTTTTCCGCTGGGAATGGAAAATTAGATCCAGTTGATTTGGCATTTACATGTGATGCAAAATGTGCTGCTGGTATGGTTTCCGGGTCTGTAGATTCAAATACAGCTTTCATGAAAGGGGAATTAAAGCTTGATGGAGCAATTTCTGATGGTATGAAGTTTCAGAATATAATGGCTCTATTCCGAGATGTTTTAGATATTTAAACCTAATTTAAAAACAATTTTTTCTTATTTCTTTTTTTTTAACCTTTAATCTTTACCACCATCTATTTTTCAATCTATAATGGGCATACTTATTATTCAGAAATGATTTATGAGATATGATGGATTTAGGGATTGTAAATTCGGGATTTATATTTGATATCAAGAAGTTTGCAATTCATGATGGTCCGGGGATAAGAACAACGATTTTTTTCAAAGGCTGCCCTTTAACGTGCTGGTGGTGCCATAATCCCGAAAGTCAGAATTTTGAACCCGAGAAGTTTATAAATCCTAAAAACGAAGATATAGGTTCAGAAATTTTTGAGATTGTTGGTAAAAAAGTTTCCGTAAAAGATGTTTTTAAAGAAATTGAAAAGGAAATTATATTTTATGATGAGTCTGGGGGCGGTGTTACTTTTTCCGGTGGAGAACCCTTAAGTCAGCCTGAATTTCTCCTATCTGTATTAAAATTATGCAAGAATTATGGAATACATACAGTTTTAGATACATCAGGCTATGCAACAGAAGAAATATTGAAACAGATTCAGGATTATGTTGATCTTTTTCTATACGATTTAAAATTTATTGACAGCGCGAAGCATGAGAAATATGCAGGAGTTCCCAACCAGCAAATTTTAAAAAATTTAATACAGCTCTCTGAAAATGGAAGTAAGATAATCATCAGGATTCCTATCATACCTGGGATTAACGATGATAATGATGAGCTAAATAAGATGCGTGACTTTATTTCTGGTCTGAATAATATTCAAGGTATTGATCTCTTACCTTTTCATAAAATTGGGAAAAATAAATACATAAAGCTAAATTTACCATACAAAATGGAAGATTTTAATGAACCTTCCGATGAAATGATGGAAAAAATAAAATTAAAATTTGATACTACAAATGTTCCTGTAAAAATAGGCGGTTAATATTATGAATGAACGTATAAAAAGACTAAGAACTCAAAGCAGAACTGCTATTCCATATCTATCTTTAGAACGCGCAAAATTAATGACAGAATTCTATAAAACTGGGGCATCTCAGAAATTTTCAGTTCCCGTAGCCCGAGCTCAAGCTTTTAAATATTTCTTGGAAAACAAAACAATTTGTATAAATCCTGGTGAACTTATAGTTGGAGAAAGGGGACCTGAACCGAAAGCAACTCCCACTTATCCTGAAATATGTTGTCATAGTTTAAAGGATTTAGATATTCTAAACAGTCGAGAAAAAATACCATTTAAAGTATCTGAAAAGGATAAGGATTATACACGCGATGTCTTAATTCCATATTGGAACAAAATTTCCATTCGAGAAAAAATTTTTACCCAGGTGGATAATAATTGGATTGATGCTTATGAAGCGGGAGTTTTTACAGAATTCATGGAACAGCGCGCTCCAGGTCATACAGTTGCTGGGAAAAATATATTTTCTAAAGGATTTTTGGAATTTAAGCAAGAAATTCATAATAGCATCTCAAATTTAGACTTTTACAATGATCCAGATGCATTCAATAAGCGCGAAGAGTTGCGAGCAATGACCATTGCTGCGGATGCAATTATTTCATATGCAAAACGTCATGCTGAAAAAGCTAGACAATTAGCTGCAATCGAAAAATCTGAAACACGAAAAAAAGAACTGGAAAAGATCGAAGAAATATGCGATTACATTCCTGCCCATGCACCACGAACGATGTGGGAAGCACTGCAGCATTATTGGTTTATACATCTTGGTGTTATAATGGAGTTAAGTACTTGGGATTCATTCAATCCTGGTAGGTTAGACCAACATCTTTATCCGTTTTATAAAAAAGACATCAACGAAGGTCGATTTACTGAAGACCAGATAAAAGAATTGTTAGAAGTTTTCTGGGTGAAATTTAATAATCAACCTGCGCCACCTAAAGTTGGAGTAACAGCGGCTGAATCTAATACTTATACGGATTTCTGTAATATTAATCTCGGTGGATTAAAAGAAGACGGAAGTAATGGGGTAAATCCGCTTTCTTACATTCTACTAGATGTTATTGAAGAGATGAGAATCCTTCAACCCAGCTCAAATGTTCAAATAAGCAAACAAACACCCGATCGCTTTTTAAAACGCGCTTTGAAAATAATTAAAACTGGTTTTGGACAACCTTCTATTTTTAACACAGATGCAATAATTCAAGAATTAACACGACAGGGAAAAGATATTATTGATGCACGTAATGGTGGAGCAAGTGGATGTGTTAAGTGGGAGCTTTTGGAAAAGAAGCATATATTCTCACGGGATATTTTAATCTAGTTAAAATTTTGGAAATTACATTAAATAATGGTTCTGATCCACGAACTGGTAAACAAATTGGTTTAGAAACAGGAGATCCTCGTAGTTTTATTACATTTCAAGAATTTTTGGCTGCCTTTGAAAAGCAAGTTAATTACTTCATTGATATTAAAATAAAGGGAAATATGATAATAGAGCGTCTTTGGGCTCAAAATTTACCCGCAGTGTTTATGTCCATTATCATTGATGATTGCATTGTTAAAGGAAAGGATTACAATGATGGAGGGGCTAAGTATAACACAAGTTACATTCAGATTGTTGGGATGGGTTCGATTACAGATTCTCTTGCATCAATTAAGTATCATATATATGATAAAAAATCCTTCTCTTGGGATAAACTATTGGGTCTTCTAGCTGATAATTTTAAGGGAAATGATGAGATACTTGAAAATTTAACAAAGAAAACTCCAAAATACGGAAATGATGACGATTATGTGGATAATCTACTAACTGATGTCTTTGAAATAGTTTTCAATGCAGTCGATGGCAGACCTAACACTAAAAATGGGACTCACAGAATCAATTTATTACCTACTACTGTTCACATTTATTTTGGTTCTGTCGTTGGAGCAACTCCTGATGGTCGTAAAGCATATACTCCTATTTCAGAAGGGATAAGCCCAGTACAAGGAATGGATATTAATGGACCATCATCGGTAATCAAATCCGCAGCAAAAATTGACCATTTAAGAACAGGTGGAACTCTTCTAAATCAAAAATTCACCCCACAATTTTTAAAAGATGACACGGGAATTGACAAATTAGCCCATTTGATTAGAGCCTATTTTAAAATGGATGGCCATCATGTTCAATTCAATGTAGTCTCTGCTGAGACATTACGGGCAGCTCAAAGTAATCCGGATCAATATCGCAATTTAATCGTTAGAGTTGCGGGATATAGTGATTATTTTATAAATTTGGGAACAGATCTACAAGATGAAATTATTAGAAGAACAGAACACTCAGATCTTTAGAAATTAAAGAATAAAAAATAAAAAAAAATAAAAAATCTCAAATTTTAATCTAAACAGAAATTATCAGTTAAGAAATCTCTAACAGAATATGAGGCGGAAACTGCTTGTCCACAAGCTGTAATTACTTGTTTCTCACGAATATCAGTAACATCACCCGCTGCAAATAAACCCAGAATATTAGTTTGAGCGTTTTTATCTACAATAATTTCTCCCTTTTCATTCAAGTTGGCACCAATATCCTTAACAATATCTGATTGAGGTACTGCTCCGATCGCAATAAAAACTGCATCAGTTGGAAATACAGTTCCATCTCCGAATTCAACCGATTCCACCTTTTCTTTACCATTAATTTTTGTTATAATTGTATTATTTATAATTTCAATTTTATCATTACAATCAACTCGAGTGATATTTATTGGTTCTGCACGGATTTTCTCGCGTCTGTAAACTATGTTAACTTTTTTACCGAATCGAGATAGAAAAAGAGCTTCAACAGCAGAACTATCCGAACCACCAACAACAATAATATTTTTATCTCTAAAGAACGGACCATCACAAGTAGCACAATAGGACACACCTCGTCCATGGAGTTCTGCTTCTCCGGGAACATCCATTTTTCTGTGTTTTGTTCCTGTTGTTATAATTACACTACAAGCTTTGTAATCTAATCCTCCGGAGGCATGAATTTCAAATCCATGGTCGGATTCTTGTTTTAGTTCTGTAACTGTATCGTAAATAAAAGGAATTTTAAAAAACTCATAATGTTTTTGAAAAGCTTCCATCAAATCATATCCAGATGTCTCAAAAAATCCGGGATAATTTTCAACAAGATAAGTTTTAGAAATGGCACCCCCATATTCTTCTCCAATCATCATAACTTTCAGGTCAAATCGATGGCAATAAATAGCTGCAGACACCGCTGCAGGCCCCCCACCGACAATAATCACATGATAGCAATTATCTTCTTTAACATCACAACTTCCACTATGTTTGGTCATTTTCCCATATCACATTCTCTTTTTTTTTTATCACATTCTCTAATATTATCTGATATTTAATTAAATTTAGGGCAGTTAATTAAAGTTTGTGCATTTTTTTTACCCAACTATATTTATTAACCAAATCAGTTTTAATTATTCTCTTCTTAATATAATGTAGGAAATGGATATTTCAGAAAAAATCTCGGCATTAAAAACTGAAAAGGGGGTAACTATTCTGGCACATTACTATACCCCTTTGGGAGTTCATAAAATTGCAGATAGAATTGGAGATTCTCTAGGGCTTTCTAAAATTGCTAAAAATGAAGTTGAAACAGACTACATTCTCTTTGCAGGTGTTTTATTTATGGCTGAAACAGCTTCTGTATTAAATCCAGCAAAAATTATTCTCTCTCCTGATAAATCTGCGGGTTGTCCTTTAGCTAATTTCTTATCAGGTGATGATATTGAGAAATATAAAGAAAAATATCCCAATATTCCCGTAGTTGTATACGTAAATACAACCGCGGAAACTAAAGCTCATACCGATATCTGCTGTACATCTTCAAATGCTGTTAAAATTGCGGAAAAAATAGCTGAAGAATTTAAAACTGATACTATTTTATTTGGACCTGATAAAAATCTTGCTTCTTACGTTAGAAACCGAACAAATTTGAATATAATATCAATTCCTGGTCGTGGATTTTGTCCGCGCCATAATCTTTTTAAAAAACAAGATGTAATAAATGCAAGAAAAGATCATCCAAAAGCCTCACTCATAGTTCATCCTGAATCGCCTCCTGAAGTGCAAGAAATGGCGGATTATATTGGTTCAACATCTGGTATGATTAATTTCGTAGAAGAGCATGAGAATGATTCGGGATATATTATTGGAACGGAAATTGGTTTAATGGAACACTTAATTTGGAAAAATCCTTCAAAAAATTTTTTTCCACTTAATACCAAATCGCTATGTGAAAATATGAAGAAAATCACCCTAGAGAAAATATATTCAACACTAAAATCTATTGAAACTCCCGAAGAAGCCAAATATCAAGTCAAAGTTCCATCAAATATTGCACAAAAAGCATTACTTAGTATCGATAAAATGATTGACTACAGTTAATTTTGTGAATAAAATTAAATTAGTAAACACAATAATTTTATATAGCAATGATTTCTGTAAGTTTGTCGTTCAATTATTTGCTTGTTTTTCACAATGAAAGTCAAGGATTAATATACATCGAATCAGAAAACAATGTTTTTGATCCACTTTTTATTGAAAAAATAAGATTTCAAATTAAAAGAGGATACATTCAGTTTCGTCAAATAAAAGGTCAGATCGTACACGGAATGTTTGAACAATTCTATTTACTTCTTATTAAATCGAAATACACTCAGATTATTCTTATACTTGAGAATAAACCTAATAATTTTGCTGATGAGGCTTTAAGTGCTTTTGTTGCTCGATTTGAAAGCAGGTGGGAAAATGAACTTCAACTTCTCTATTCTCATTATAATGGTAATATTGATTTATTTTTTAATGAAACCAAGAACGGGCAAAACATTCAAGCGCTTGCAAATGAAATTTTTCATTTAAATTACCATTTCCCCCATCAACTTGGCACCCCTAAAACCCGATTGCAAGGAAACTATAAGAAAATATGGAAAATCGCCCAAACTTTAGCAAAAGATTCTGGTTATATAATAATGCGTGAGCTGTGGTATAAATCATCGAAAATTACGAAAATTGATAAAAATTTAATTGCCGACATTATTTATGAATTTCTCTCCCGAGGATACATCAAACCAATTCCTTTTGAATAAAAAATTTGCTCTTTTCTTAATGCTGAGAATACTAAATCAATCAAGAATGTAAAAAAAAGATGCAAAGGGTTTGCTTCGTATTATGGCCGCATTTTTTTTTATTTTTCCATTCATCCTAGAAAAAAACAGAACTGTTGTGAAAATGCTGGATCAGGATTTATATTTAGTAGATTTGACCAAAATGGAAAATAAAAAAATGCAGGGGACGCGATTCGAACGCGTGTATCCCTGTGGAACCGGATCTTAAGTCCGGCGCCGTTAGTCTGCGGTCTGACCCATCAGAAGTTCGTTAAGGGATTATCCAATCAGTACCCATTTGACCAGGCTTGGCTACCCCTGCATTATAGTTTTTTTTATGAAAAAATGATTTAATCCATCTTATTAAACTTATGAAAAAATAAAAATATT
>JAUWOE010000276.1 GCA_030612265.1 Promethearchaeum sp. | reverse complement strand
CGATATTATAAACTTTAGATATTAATTTTTTTCATGAAAACCGTTCCTGATCAAATTAGAGGCAATGGTCTTGCCAAAATCTTGGATGATATCAGACTCAAATACGGGCAACTTTCCCATAACTCTTCGCTTATGGGATTAGTTATAACAGATTCCGATGCCAAAGTTCTCGCCACAAACACCTTTTTCGACACGGATATTAATTATTGGGACGTGGGAGCTATCGGTGCAGCACTTTATGGAATAGGAAAACAAGCCCGGGATTTCTTTTCTGCAAGTGACTTAAAGCGTGCCACCCTTATTTTCGATGATAAGAAATTTTTCGTTCATTCGATTGGTTATGTAGACGTTCAGCCCTTTCCCAAAGAAATTATACTTATTGTAATCGGAAAAGCCAAGATAAACATCGGGTTAATCGTTATGTTAATGCAAAGAGCATCGCCCGAAATTAAAGAAAAAGTAAAGGATGATGTCAACATGAATAAAGCCATGAAAATGTCCGAAGCCGAGTTTCTTAACCATATTAATCAAATGAAGCGCGAACTTTTTGTGCTTGGGGGAATTGAAGATGATATCGACTGAAGCCATTCCCGAAACAAAGTTAATGCAGTTAAAGATCATGTATTGGGGCTGTGGTGAGGCTGGAAAAACCACTAACTTTGAGCGCCTCCAAGAAATATTCGAGGATTACAAGATAAGTCATGGCTTTTCAATTGCAACTACCGACAATAGAACCCTATGGAACGACTCGGTGCATTTTAAATTCTCTCTGGCTTCTTTCAACTTGGATGTTATTGTAAACGTTGCCACAACTACAGGGCAAGAAAGATTTTTATCAACTCGGGAGTATGTGTTGCAAAATGCCGATGGTGTGATTTTCGTGGCGGATTCTTCGTTGGATAAGATGGATAACAACCTAAGATCGTTCGAGGAACTTAAATCATTCATTCATAATGAAAACATACCGATTCTTATTCAGTTAAATAAAAGGGATTTACCGGATGCGATTTCAGAGGATCGATTTAGAAGAATAATGAGACTTCCATTGGCACATAAGGATTCACTTGGGTTTAGAATTGTGTATCCTGCTGTTGCGATTGATATTTCGGAATTGAAAAACGTAAAAAGGATTTTTATTGATATAATCCAGAAAATTCTACGGCAGAAATTAATAAAATGATTTTTTCAATTTTTTTCTTGAATTGACAAAAGTTTAGAAGATTTTTTACTAAAATCTAAAGATATTTTTAACATCGATTTCTTTCCTCTTATTAATTTCTTTCGCCATAGAAAAGATAATTTTGTTAAAATCTTCTCCCGTAATATAATCTTTTTCTCGACTTTTACGAATTTTTTCATAAATATCATCAGATCCGTAGAATAAAACATTTGATAACGCTAGGTTTAGATCTTTTACCAATTTTTTATCTATCGATTCGATTTTTTTTTCTGATTTTTCGATTTCTGCATAAAGAAACTGCCAATATATACTTATATAAGTAGAATAAGCCTCGATCTTTTTTTCACTAAGAAATTTCTCCTTTTCTCTCCACATATAAAACCATGCACTAATAAAAATACCTAATAGGGCCAAGGACCCAGTTATTAACGCATCACAAACGGTCATTTTTCAACTACTCCCTTTTTAAAATGACTACTATATTAATGAGTAACAAATTTTTCGTGAATCTATTGAATTGAAAAATTTGGAAAAAATTAAATTATTTTCATCTTCAAATTATTAAATTCCAAAACATCCGGGATCTGGTTTAACATCCCAAAATTCTTCCACTCATCAGAAAAAAACCTCCCCGACTCCGAAGCCACCCATCGGTTACTATCAATTTCTTCAAAAAGATCAAGATAGTTCTCAAATAGGCGTTTTATATCGGAATGTTTTTCAATGGTTTTCATATTCCAGGGTTTGATAGATGATAAGTAGTGGAAATCCGCAAATGAATTCATATCCTTCTTGGTGATTTCGATATATTCATCTTGTTTTAGTGATTGGAAGTAAATATTTTTCATTTTTTTGGTGATTTTCTTTTGCAATTCTTTTTGGGAATTAAGGAAAATACGAAAAGAAGTTTTTAGTTGTTGGAAAAAGAAAAGAACTTGGTCTTCAGATAATTTTAAATCACCAGCCACTTTACGAAAATTAAAAGGTTTGAGATTTTGATTATCCCGAATATAATCCAAAAAGCGCGTGTATTGATAAAAAAAAGAATCATCGCCCCCCGAAAGAGATCCGTCATAGTTGTGGCTCATTTTTAATCCTACTACTCATAATCTTCTTTCGCTTCTTTCCTGATTTCACAACTGTTCTGCTCACGACAGGTAAAACAAGGGCTGTTTGTCCAAAAATAAATCCCTTTTGTGTTTTGTTTGTATTTTCCTTGCGCTAAGCGGATATTCGGAATTATCGCAAGAACAGGTAGATTGTTTTTAGGTCATTTTAATCCTGTTACCTCCATTTTTCCGCTTTTTGGAACACCGTAGGCTAATTGTTTGGGACAATCATCGTTGACACATTTAACCACCTTTTTTCGCGATTTAGTACGAAAAACATAGAGTTCATCCCCGCATTCTGGGCATTCTCCGATACTCATTTGACTATACATCTAATTTACCTCAATAGAATCCGTTTTATATTGGGCAAGTTCGGTTTCGAGTTCTGCAATGCGATCTTTTAGGTCTAAAATATAATCACACACCTCGCAAACATTTAAAATTCCTCCCGCCGCTTCAACAAAGTGATTTCGGGTGGCTTGGGAATAACACATTGCACATCTAACGAATTTTCTGGTTGCGGTTTGACTTCGACTTTGGGTTTGGGTTGCCATAGTTTAATTTTCTCCTTTTTTGGTTTTTTTTTATTTAATTTTTTTATTTTTCTAAAATGGATTACTCCACTTCTTTATGATCTGAGAGAATGTTTCACTATTTCTTTGGATTTCAATACTTTCTGCCGTCTCAATACCCCGGATCTTGAAATCCGCATCGATATAAGCAATCAGAACATGAATTGGATTTCCATGTAATATTACATGTGGATAGGGATATCGCTTAATCTTCCTTAAAAATCCGAGTTCAACACCGAATTGAATTTGTTTATTACAGACGGGGCATTTTTGGGAAAGACGGTAGTGTTTTTTAAATTCACTTGGCACTATGGAAATTGTTTGGGATCGTAAAGTGGATTCCATGGAAAAGTTAGATATTGTGTGTTTATAAAAACGAACTTTTTTACTGCTTTCTTATTCACTCCGATTTTATAAACAAATATTAAATAAAATTGTTAATGACCTTATCAGCAAATTCAATTGAACCTATTTTGTTCATTTTCGATTTTGATCACACCTTGGTTAAAACCGACGCAATAAAGGATAGAAAGAGCCTGTTCTTAAAGATATCGGGGCAAAAGTATATCGAAAAAACATTCAATATTTTTAACATGATAAAAAGTAGCATGCAAAGTTCGTTATTTATCGTTACATCCAGGCATCACGAAACAATACCTAAAATATCTGAAATTTTGAGTCTTGATGGAGATAAAATTATAACCAGAAATTTCTGCCTGTCAAAAAAAGAAATGATAAAAGCACTGTCTACTCCGGAAAATGAAGATGAATTTGTTAAAAAATCCATAAGTTGGAAGGTGGAAACATATAATAAATTCGCAGAAAAATCGCTTTTTGTGTTGGTTTTTGACGATCATGCAAATTTAATAAACAAAAATCCCGATTTATCCTATAATGTTTCCGTCTTGGAACCGTTTTACTGATTTATTATATTTTTTACTAAATTATTTACCTCAACCGATTAAAAATTAGATCTTGACTTTGTAAAAATATGGGAAGAACAATACCATCATACCGAACAGCGCTTGAAATGGAAATTCGCAGTCTAAAAATCTATCGGGAGAGTTTAAAACCAGCGTATCGTAAACATTTTGATAATATAATGCTTTATGCGAGAATGCACAGTGATGCAGGATCGCTCTCGGCAAGGATGTTTATTTCGGAATCGCTTTTTTTATCCGCTTTAATTGAACAAGATAAGAAATTAGATGGAATGGAAAGGGATTTTGAAAGGATTAAGAAAAGGGCTAAAAGTTAATTTAGAGAATCATCAAAGTCCTTATAATCTTTCAAAAATTGAATTCCTTCCTTGGATAACCCAATCATTCTCTTCCGCTGTTTTCCTTTAGTATTGACTGATTCAATTAATTTTCGGTCAAGCAGTCGAATTATAACATTGTGAAATCCTGCTTCTTTCCAATAAAGCCCCCATTTCTTTATTGATCCCATATCTTGGGTTGAAATATAACTAAGTATCTCTTTTTTTAGAATATATCCATCGGAATTTACTAATGATTTATCTTTTTGCAATTTGGCAATAATCTTTAACAGGAAAATTTGATTTATAACAAACGAATCTTTTCGCATTTTTCTTTACTCGTATTTTCTACTATTAGTAACATTATTAATGTAATTCAATTTTGTCGCCGTTTCCAGATGGTTGAATTGAAATCCTTCAATAATTTCTTTGATTCATTTCATCCAAACGATATCATTTTTACTACTCTAGTCCATC
>JAUWOE010000160.1 GCA_030612265.1 Promethearchaeum sp. | reverse complement strand
TGGCAAAATACGGATAATAAGTTGCAGCACGTTTCATTCGTTCTTTAAAAATTAAGTTCAAATAGGTTTGAGGGGCTAATCGATTTATATTGATGTAATCATAAGCGATTTTATATCCAATTTTGGCTTTTCGTTTGAATCGGTCAATGAAATCCGTGTTATCGGCATAAGATAATAATTTGGTGATGATCAGGTTCTCAAAATCACGGAATTTCAGAAATATTTTTTGAATTTTATCAATATTATCAACTTTTAATCCGAATTTTCGAGTGATTATTTGAGACATTGCATTTTTGCCAAGGACGATGCTTTGATTACTGAAATTATAGTGAATTTCGAGTATTTAAAGCATTATAGCCGGGAGAATTAATAGATTATATAATTTTTTTAGATTAACTTTTGACTCCTGATTTCTTTTTAGCACGAGATTGCCTCGAGCGTAATCCATATAATTTTCCGGAAAAACAAGCAATAAGTGACATCATATCATCTACCAATTCTTGCTGAACAGTTTTCCCAAGCGATTTTTTTAATGTAACTATCGATACATTGAAAATAGCACAATACTGTAAAATATACTCAAAACCAAAACGTGTGAGTCTGTCCTTGAATGTGATGATTACTCTTGCAACTTTTCCCGATTTAATCAGTTTAAACAGTTTTCTTAAACCCGATCGTTTTGTATTTAATCCGGACGCTGTATCTGTGATATGGGTATAATTTGTTATTTGCTCTTTCTCACAATATTGTTCGAGATATTGTTGTTGCCTTTCCAAATCACCCTTTTTCTTTTGTTTATAGCTGGATACGCGTGAGTACAAAATAGTTAATTTATTATGTAATATATGGTTGCTTTCTTTTCTATCTTCGTATTTATAACCCGCTTGAATCAGATCATCCATTGAATATCTTCGATGACCTCCTGGAGTTCGCATTTTAGTAATCAGATCTTTTTTTTACCATCTTCTTAACGTTTTCTTGCAAACACCTATAATAATTGCTGCCATTCCTATGGAAAACATGGATTTTTTATTAATTTTGGCCGATATTAATTCTTGGGTTATCTATATGGTAAGCTGAATTAAATATTGTCCATATTTGACTAAATTTTTCTTAACTGTTAATTACACTTCATCGCAAATGAAGTTACAGCAATAATGGGTGTAGATGTAAATTTATCCAAGTTTTTTCTATTATCTTCAACAATAATAATTTATTTCAAATTTAACTGCTTCCTCTAAAATTTTTGTCAACATGAAATGTAGGATAAATTCATACTTATTATATGATTTTAGAAAATTTTCTAAGAATATGATGAATCAATTTTAAAATTTTTCTAAATTTGTAAAATATATTTTTAGCAAGTTATTACTAAACATAATTATTATTTCATGTAAATGAATGTAAAAAAAAATAAAGGTAAAAAAAATGCCAAAAGGAATCTTTCTAATTGGATGGGATAATACAATAGGATCTAAAATCGAAGTAAAATTCCCTCAAGATTGCCAAATCGAAAATAGTAAAATTACTCAATATTTGGTAACTTTACAGGCTTTCGGAAAAAGTTCAAATATTCAAATTAAAGATATTAATGATTTAGTTTTAATTTACGGTTATCCCGTAAGAGAAGGGACTGCAAATTATGACTTCATTATTGTAATTCTTAATGATTTAGAGGAATCCGATATTCCTAAAATCCAAAGCAAACTCAGTCTTGAAGGAGAAAAAATATTAAAAACACCAAAACCAAAAAGATCGATGGTGTTCTTGGATTTTGCAAGGAATTTGATCAAACAAGAACAAAAGAAAATAGTTTTTATGGGATATCCAAATTCGGGAAAAACTACAACAAAATATTTCTTTTTTGAAAAAATTCAGAGTGAAAAACTTCTAGAAACTACATTTACCCCAACAAAAGGTATTGAATCGAAACCTTATAATTTGATTGATTCAAATCTTGTATTATTTGATACATCTGGTCAGGAAATTGAACGATGGTATAATATAGATGAAACCCCTTTAATTGGTTCAGATTTAACAATTTTCTTTATAACAGCTATGGATTGGAAACGAAATCCAATGAAAGTAAAAAGTGATTTAAATAAACTTATTGAATTATCTCAAAAATATAATGAGATCACACATGATTTGGTTCTTTTTTGTCATAAATTTGATGAAATTACTGAAGATATAGAAGAATTTAAAATAAGTCTAATAGATTTCACTCAAACTTTAGGAATTACTGTTTTCTTCACTTCAATAAAAGATTCTGGAAATTTTGATATTTATATTGGTTATCAGCTCATGTTGAGAAAATTTTCACCACTATTTGCATTTATCAACAATTTTCTCAATCCCCTTATGAGTAAGTATCAACAAAGTGGGCATCTTTTATTTCTCCTTGATTCAGATTTTACATTAATATCTGATTTCACCTATGGGAATGAAACATTTGATGTAGCTAATATCCAACAATTTAAGAGCACCACTATTAAAATGATGAAAATTATTAATTTAGATGATAATAAATCTAGTGAATTTATTACCTTTACATATGAATCGAGCGCGAAAATTGTTATTTGTTTAAGCATATCAAAATTTAATCCAGATTTTTCTTATATCATAATGCAAGCAGATTCATATCAATTTGTGGATGAAATTTATCGAGAATATAATAAAATGAAAGAGAGTTTTTCGTGGGTAATGCATACAAAATAAATAAGACTCTCTTTTTTTTACTTTTACATATTATTTAATATCCTTACATTAGTTTTAATTTTCTTTTTAAAAGAACTTAATCTGTTAAATTCCGTAATTTGAACACTTTTCTCAATTCTGACATTACTTCATTTCTATTTACTTTCTTCACTTGTTGTATTTTTTTCTTTGGTGGTGGAGGGGGAGATTGTGTTATTTTATTATTCCCTGACTTTATATTCAAATTTTCCGTTTTTTGATTTACTCTAAAATTTGAACCTTTTAAAAGACCCTTTAATTCTTGAAATTGATTAATGACTGTATTATTTAGTTTAATTACCATTTCTGAAAGAATCGAGACTTGTTCTTCTATGGTATTTGCAACTTTATCCGGACCAAAAAATTGCTTAAAAGATTTGGCAAATTCAGGTTCATTAGCATAGAAATTATAAATACTAGATTGAATAAGTTCGAAATTAAATTTTCTCTCATTAAGAGATGATGAGATAATTTCAGAAATCATCTCTAAATTTATTTGAAAATCTACTGTCTGGCGTATATCAGGGTCTGATTTATGCAAGAGAACTAAAATATAAGGATTTTCTTTAAAGTAACTGACTATTTCAAGAATTTTTTCAAAATATTCCAATGATTCTTCATAACGTTCCGAATCTTGAATATCTATAACATAGATAATCAAATCTATATGCAAGAAATATTCCTCTGGTTTTTTTAAATAATCTTGTCTATGGAATTCTTGCCCTCCAAAGTCCCATATCATTAAATTAAAATTTTCTACCTCAACTTTTTGAATGTCCACTCCTTTTGTAGGAGGGAGATTAGTTATATCACCAAATTTAGATTTTCCTTTTAAGCTTTCAAGCATGGATGTTTTTCCTGCGTTATTTAGGCCCAATACAATTATTTTTTGCTTTAATTTCTTTAAATATAACGATCTTTTTTTCTAAGCTCGTGATAATAATTGAGCTGCTAAAATCCATTTATTTATTAGTTCTTCCTTGATATCTGTTTCTTTTACAATCTTTTCAACAGTTTCAGAATCAATTTTTACTAAATGCCTAATTTGGGTGATTCGATATTTTTTAAGATTCTCCCCTCTTCTATATTACATTCTTTTAAAACATCAAGGCTCATATTCAAAATTTCTGAAAAAGAATTAGGTATTTTTTCAACATCTAAAAATTTCTTACAGAATATTTTTATTATTTTTTCTTTATCCGATGACATAATTTTTATGTTGTTTGTGTTGCTAAAACTCTTACTATCAATAAATCGGTTAATTAAAAATAAATAGGTAAAAAAATTCTATTTGATTTTCTTCGGAATTGTAAATGAAAATGTTGAGCCTTTACCCAATTTACTTGTGAATGTTATATTTCCATTATGGAGTTCAACGAGTTTTTTTGTAAACATAAGCCCCAATCCTGTTCCTTCAATAGAGTTCACATAATCTGATTTTACTCTTTTAAATTCTTTAAAAATTATTTCGTAATCATCCTTTCCAATTCCAATTCCAGTATCTATTATTTTAAATTTCCAATTCTCTTTATCTTCAGTAAAATCTATTTTTATCCAACCTTTTTGAGTGTATTTCACAGAATTACTTAAGAGATTTAGAAGTATCTCTTTAAATCTTATGGGATCTGCATGGATTATTGTATCTTTTTTAATGCCAATACAATTGAATTTTAACTTTTTTTTTTTATAAAATGGTTTTAATTCGATTTTAATTTGAGAAACCAAATTTAATAAATTAAAATCTCTGAAGTTCAATTCTACTTTTCCAGCTTCAATTTTTGATATATCCAAAATATCATTTATTAAATTTAATAGATGTTCAGCTGAAGTTTTAACATTATGAAGGTAATGATCCTGTTTCTCATTTATATCTCCATAAAATTTCTCTATTAAAATATCTGTAAAACCAATTATACTGTTTAATGGGGTTCTTAATTCATGGGACATTGATGCCATGAAATCTGATTTAAACTGCGAAGATTTGATGAGTTGTTCTTGATATTGCCTTTGCTGTTCTAACACTTCAGTAACATCCCGAGAAATAGAGGATATACCTACTATTTCTCCCTTTAAATCTAAAATTGGAGAAAGAGTCACGTTTACATTTAATTCCTTTCCATCTTTTCTAAGGCGTTTAGTTTCAAAAAACTCATAGGATTCACCATGCACAACTTTTTCTATCAGCATAAGAACCTCATCCATGCGATCAGGTGGAACTAATATACTAATTGATTTTTCTAATACTTCTTCTGACGTATAACCGAATATTTTTTCAGCACCCTTATTCCAAGTTTTAATAATTCCTTTTTTATCCATGCTTAAAATAGAATTTGATGAATTTTCAACAATATTTGCTAATCTTTTCATTTCTATTTTATATTCTATGCTTATTATTCCTAATTTGATTCGAGTTAGAATTTCCTTAATTAATCTAGTTTCTTCATACAAAAATTTCTTATCTTCACTATAAAAAATTTCAATATTCAATGGTTTGTTATTAATTTTATCTGAAATTGCTAATTTCCATTTAGATTCTTTAAAATTATTTGTTTGAACCTTATATTCTCCCCAAATTATTTTCACCATGGTTATTTCTGGATATTGCCAAGATGAGCGAATCATTGGAAGAACCCCATATAATAATTCTTTAATTGTTATGTCTGGCACAACTAAAAGACTTGAAATTCCGTATAAACTTTTTAACTCTTTAACCCGGATTTGAAGCATTAATTCCGATTTTTTTATTTTTTTTTCCTTTTCCTTCCGTTCGGTGATATCCTCTAAAATTTCTAAAATTGCAGGTTTTCCATTAAAAATTTCAATCAAAACGGTTCTTATTTCCAAATCTCTTTCCTCATTTAATTTTGGGAAGAATAATCTTTCCTCAAATTTTACTGATTTAATATTTTTACCTTGTGCAATACTTCTCAAAGGACAAAAATCATCACAATGGTTTTTTCTACCCTTTAAAATATCATAACATTTCTGCCCGTCAAGATTTCCATTAAAAATTTTAGAAGAGCTTGAATTATGAAATAAAATTTCGTATTCATCTGAAATAACAAAAATTGGGTCTTCAAAACTATTCAATATTAAACCTAAATTATCTTTTGTGTTTTCCAGCTCTTTTGTCCTTATTTTTACCTTTTGATCTAACTCAATGTTTATATTTTTTAGTCTTTCTTCGGTTTCTAGTAATTTTTTTTCACGGAGCGCGCGTTTTGTTATATTTCTAATAAAAACTGCAATTTTTTTATCATCGTAATACAATAGCCTTGCTTCAAAAAATTCAAGATTCTCTTTTTTATGTTTTAATGTGAATTTGAAAATTTTTAGTTCTTTTTTATTATAGACTTCTATCGCTTTTTTTTCCATTTCTTTATATACATTTTCAGAGAAAAATTTTGAAACAATTTCCCCTTCAAGTTGTTCTTCTAAAGGGAAATTAAGTTTTTTTTTATCCCCATAAAACTCCAATATATTACCCTTTCTTGAAATCAACATAAAAATATCAGGAATAGCTTGAAAAATTGTTGTAAACTTTTTTACCGATTGATTTACTTCTTCTTCATTTTTTCTCTGAATCTCATAATATCGCATTTTTGCTATTGCTAAAGATAGGTTTTTAACCATCTCTGTTAATATTTCAACATCATCTTCATCGAATATGTCTTTTTTATCAGAAAATATTCCTAAAACACCAATTACAATATTTTCAATGATGATTGGTATAGATATCGTTGAGTAATACCCTGAATTTTCAAAAAGGTCATGCCATGTTTTATCTATCAAATCAGAACTTAAATCGTTTATAATACAATATTTCTGGTTTCTAATTGCTTTTCCACAAGGACCTTGACCTCTTTCTGAGTCAGACCAAGTCATCTTCAATGAATTAAGACTGGTGTCTTTAAATCCTGCATAAGCTATGGGTAGGACAGTTTTATTCTCATCGTATTCTACTAATCCAACCCAGCAAAATCGATAATTCCCAAAAAGGATTATTTTATTACATAACTCTTGATATAAATTTTCTTCATTTTTTGCAGTTGAAAATAATAAACTTGTTTTACTAAGCAATTTAAATAATCTTTGAATCTTATTCTGCCGTGTTATATCTGTTCCTAAGCATAAAACACCCTCAATTTTCCCTTTATTATCGTATAAAATTGAAATATGCCAACTAATGAGTTTTTCTTTCCCATTTTTAGTTAACACTGAATTCTCATAAAATTCTACTTTTTTTTCTTCTTTCATTACTTTATTAAAAACACCGTGAATTTCTCCATCTTTTTGGCCAGGAATACACATTTTAATCCAATTTTTACCCACTAATTCATCTTCCGCGTATCCAAGAATTTCTTGACCCTTTTTATTAATATAATTTATTTTTCCCTCATTATCTAAGATTAAAACTAAGGTATCTATAATATCCAAGTATTTTTTTTCTTGTTCAATCATGAAGGCTTCTCCTTTTCCAAAATTTAATGTGGGTAATTATATTTAATTATTATTTCATTTCATCTGGTGAAAACATATTATCCAGTATATTTTCTATCTCTTTTGCTGATTCTCTCATCATTTTTAAATATTTCATTAGATCTCCATCAGAAATTGGACCTTTAGTTTTTTGTTCAATAATTAAATCACAAAATCCTAAAATCGTACTAACTTCACTTCTCATTTTAACATTTAAAGATTCCAAAGGCATCAAATATTCCTTCGTCATAAACATTGAGTGAATTTTAATAAAGAAATCTTTAAAAGCGTCATCATCATCAGCCAAAATCCGGTCTTTTCCTATCATCTCAAATAATTCCTCTATGCGTTGAAATATAAATGTTGAAATTACAGGTAATTGTGCATCTCTTAGAAAAATTAAGGCATAGGATTGTTTTCCTCCTCTTGCACTCGGATCATCAACATTTATCTTGCATACTTGAGAATAAAATTTATTATATTCTAAGTAAACATATTTATTAGTTGTATTCAACGCGTCTCGTAATAAATCTCTTATAAAATTCTCATCTTTAATATCAATAGAAGAATATAGAGATCTAGGTCCTAAGATTTGATCGTATTTTCCGATAATTAATAAAAATTGATTTTTATCAAGCCATTGTTTATATTTTTCCGACATTTGAATTCCATATTATTTGTTTTTTTTAGAAAAATGTTTAATAGAATATTTTCCAAAATATGAGATCTGTTCATAACCTTAATAAATTTTGAATTTTTACTCTAAAATTTTTAACAATTAAGGGTTTTGATATATAATCACTAAAACCGGCTTCTAATATTCGTTCTTTATCTCCTTTCATTGCAAATGAAGTTACAGCTAAAATTGGAGTTGTCTTGAATTTAGTTACTTTTCGAAGTTCTCTATAAATATCTGTTCCGTTTATATCAGGAAGTTGAATATCTAATAAGATTAAATCAGGATTTTTGGATTTAATTAACTCAAGTCCTTTTTTACCTGTAATCGATGTAAAAATTTCTGAATTCGGCAGAGTTCCTAAAATTATTATGAATAAAAAAATTATCGCACTTAAACTGATATTTTCTTTGTTTCATCGCCTTGAATTCTCTCTATAGCACTTGTATGAAAAAATAGAATAATTTAAATTATACTAATTTCAATTATACAATTAAAAAAATGGATTTTATAAATCGATCTTTGGAACTTGAAGAAATACGTGAAGTACTAGATAATAAGAAGTTTGAATTAATAATTTTATACGGGAGAAGAAGAATTGGTAAGACTGAATTAATCTTGTATGCCACTAAAGATCAAAAACGGATTTACTACTTGGGAGTAGGTAGACAAAACTTAGATCGTTTTTATAATGAATGTGGAAACTATGATCCTACTGTTCTTAAACTACGGAAAGATT
>JAUWOE010000123.1 GCA_030612265.1 Promethearchaeum sp. | reverse complement strand
ATAGTTTTAGACCAGTTTTCTGGAGAAATAGAATTATTATGTAAATCAATACGTTCTAATAACTTTAAATCTTGGAAATTACCTGGAAGTTCTTCTATTTTATTATTACTTAAATCCAATGTTTTTAATTTTTGTAATTTGTAAAAAGATGAAGGAATTTTGGAGATTTCATTATGACTTAGATCAAGAAATTCAAGGAATCGGAGTTGAGTGAAACTTTCAGGTAAAATTGAAAGATAATTATGATTTAAATTCAAAAATTTGAGTGATTTCAATAAACCGAAAGATTCTGGTAAATATTTTAATTTATTATGGCTTAATATAATTTTTTCAAGAGATTTTAAAGTTTCAAAGGATTTTGGTAAACTAGAAATATCAGTAAGTTGAATTTCAAAAAGTTTTAATGATTTGAGTAATCCTAATTCTTCAGGTAAATCTTTTACCTTAATGAAATTTTTAAGGGAGAATTTTGTTAGTCGAAGTTCTGTAATATATCCGTTTTCTGCGTTAAAGGAAAAAAGTCTATTTCTTCCTTTTTTAGAATTGTATGGGATTTTTTGCCCAAATGTGCGCTCTATTGAAATAAGAGCACTATAATTTGAACTAACTAATGGAATACCTTGATATTTATTCAATTTTTCTTCTTTTTTACTTTTTTTATCCTTTTTATCAGTTATTATCGATTCATCTTTTCTTACAATTCTTTTCTTTCCAAAGAATTTATCTAGAGTGATTCGTGAATTTTGATGAGTATTTGATGATTTTTGTTTACTTTTAATGAAGTTTGTAATTTCTTTTTGCTTTTTCTTATTAATTTTTTTTTTCATCTTCTCATCTTCAATTTGGTTTTTATTTTTTTTTATTAAAAATTATCTATTGATAAAGAATCAACAAACAACGTTCTACAAATTTCAATATTAGAAGTTTGTTTAAATATTTAAAATTCCTTAGTAGTAATTGTGATCGCAATTTTGCAATCACGTGAGGGATGTCGCCTTATAGCAACTTACCTCACATTTTTCCATATTTTTACTTATTCAAAGAGTTTCCATAATTTTTTATGGTATTCATTATTCTTCGGATAAATTTTCAATCCATTTTCACATACTCGATTGTTTTCATCTCGATAAAATAATTTAGCTAGTGAAGCGTTAAGTTATTCTTTTCTCGTGGATGGATATGATGTTTCACTACGAATGAAATTATCATTTTAACCTAAAAGAATGAACGTTTATAACCTCTACTTAACGAATTTTAAGTAATAGTTATTTAAATGCCTTCATTTTTTTCCCATAATCGTAGCCTTTTTTATTTAGGAAAACTTTTTCTTTGTTAATTAACCTCGTTGATGAACCGTGTTTAAATACAATAAAACTTCTTCTAAAACTTCATGTGTAGATTTTTTCCGAGGATTTAATTTCTGTTGTTGTAGATGGCCTTAAGCAAGCAAATTTCGAAGTTCTATTTCGAGCTGGAGCTGGCTTAGGGCGTTTATTTTGCATTAATCTTTCTGTGATATATTCAAAGATATGATTAATGTTAATTGTTTTGCAAAGGAGATAGAGATATTTCCTCGAACTCTATTAAATTTTATTTTTTTTAATGTATATTAAGAACTCTTGAAAATTGAAGAAAAATTAAGTGAAATTAAAATGTTCAAACCAAATTCAGATGTATGTATAAATTGTGGTCAAAAATTGGGAATAAAAGAAGACTTTTTGGATTTAATGGGTTTATCGTTAGAAATCCCTGAAAATCAAAAAGATTCTATTTTCCATGATCTAGAGGATATTCTGCATTATTTTGCTTCCGATGTAACAAGTGCTTTTAAAAAAGATCCGGCCGCAAAAAATCTTGTGGAAGTCTTGACTTCGTATCCGGGGATCCAGGCCGTACTTCTTCATCGAATTGCCCATTTCTTTTGGCAATTGGGCCTTCCATTTGTCCCACGATATATTTCGAATATTGCACGTCAAATAACGGGAATCGATATCCATCCGGGAGCCAAGATTGGAAAAAATCTCTTTATTGACCATGGAACTGGAGTAGTTATTGGAGAAACCGTGGAAATTGGAGATAATGTCACCCTTTATCAAGGTGTTACTTTAGGTGGAATTCATTTAAAAGATGAGAAGCGTCATCCAACCTTAGGAAATAATATTATCGTTGGTGCTGGAGCAAAACTCTTAGGACCGATCACTATCGGGGATGATGTTAAGATTGGCGCAAACAGCGTTGTAACAAAGAATATTCCGCCAAACAGCATAGTTGTTGGGGTTCCAGGTCGTATTATTCAAAATGAAAATGATGTTTCACAACAAATTGAATCCTTATCCCATGAAATTTTACCCGATCCTGTGTTGAGATTAATTCAAAATCTTGAGCAACGTATTGGAGAACTAGAATCCAGCCTGCAAAGTCAAAACAAAACCAAGATTAATATCAATACCGATATTAATACCAATACCAATAATAATAAAATTTTAAAATTGAGCGGTGAATAAAATGGTAAAATATAATTCTATTCTGGAAACAATTGGAAAAACACCAATAGTAAAATTAAATAACATTTCTGCCGATTTTCCTGCGGAAATCTACGTAAAAATCGAAGCTTTTAATCCGGGTTCTAGCATTAAGGACCGTATTGCTTTAAATATGATTGAGAAAGCTGAACAAAACGGAATTTTGAATTCAGAATCAAAAATTGTCGAACCTACATCAGGTAATACGGGAATAGGACTAGCACTTGTATGTGCAGTTAAGGGATATTCACTTACATTAACAATGCCTGAAAACATGAGTGAAGAACGAAAAAAAATTCTCCGAGCCTTTGGAGCCGAAATAGTTTTAACCCCCGCTTCTAAAGGAATGAAAGGTGCTATTGAAAAAGCTAAGGATTTAGCGGCTAAAGATGGTAGAGTTTTCATTCCCCAACAATTTAAAAATGAAGCCAATCCAGAAGCTCATCGAAATTTTACTGCGGAAGAGATATGGGAAGATATGGATCACAGTATTGATGTGTTTGTAGCGGGGATTGGAACAGGGGGTACAATAACTGGAGTCGGGGAAAAATTGAAAAAATTCAATCCTAATCTCCATATTGTGGCTGTAGAACCGGATGATTCTGCAGTCTTGTCAGGAAAGCCTTCTGGACCTCACAAAATACAAGGAATTGGAGCGGGATTTATCCCAGAAATATTAAATACCCAGATCTATGATGAGATTATTACTATTTCAACTAAAGATGCATATGCATCAGCTCGTGACCTAGCACGAAATGAGGGTATTTTTGCAGGAATATCTTCTGGAGCGGCGGTTTCAGCTACAATCAAGTATGCTTTAAAATCGAATAAGGTTGAAAGAATTATTGTAATATTGCCAGATACGGGGGAACGATACTTGTCTACTGATTTATGGCTCTAATTCCACTCGATTAATGAACACTTTAAAATGATTTCTCAGTAAGATTTTTCCATCTCATTCATTCGCTTGGATTAACATTTTTTTTCCTTCTTTCCATAAGTTCTGAAGTTTTTCAAAGAGTAAACTGAAATGAAATATATATATGTCGAATTGTTTTTTGCCGATAAAGTTGTCATTGTTGAAGGTGAAACTGAGAAAATTATACTTCAAAGGTGGGCTGATTATTCCTTCCAGATTTAGTTGCTAAGGGAGTAACAACTACGGATGTTGACTGTAATGGTAAATTTAACATGTAATTATATCAAGAAATGCTCAATGGCTTTCAAATTCCTTATGTTATTATTATAGATGATGATAAGGGTTCTTCAGATATAAAAATGGGGAACTTGAATTATCATTTTTTCCCATCTTCTTAGGGTTTTTTTACAAACACCTATAATCATTGCTGCCATTCCTATGGAGAACATGGAATTTCTATGAATTTTAGCCAACATTAATTCTTGGGTTATCTATATGATAAGAGGAATTAAATATTGTCCATATTTGACTAAATTTTTCTTAACTGCAAATTACCCTTAAAAATTTCATTTTTTTTAAATGTGAAGAATTTCATGACATGATTGCAGAAATTCATCTTTCAATTTTATATCAGTTAATATTTTTATTCCAAAATCTACCAAATGAAAGACCTCGGCATATCGTTTCAATTTTCTAAATGCGTCTTGATCTAAGAAGACGGCTGAAATCTGATAAATACGAGCAACTGCAATACACTCACATTCGCCCTTATTTTTTATTTTAATATTTTGATTTCGTAAATATTTCCTACTTATCTCTTTCTTTTGTGTTAATTTATGAATCATGTTGGCAGTAATTTCAATGATTTCGTCTGTACGTTCAATTATTTCAATTTGAAATTGTTTTTCGAGTCTTTCATATGTTTTATTATCAAGTTCATATAGAACTTCTTGACAAATGACTATCTTACACATACTAAGGATAGTACGACCATTTTTCAAGTCATAATACAATCGGTTAAGACAATCTGTATCAAAAATAACCCGAATCTTATTGGTACCTTCCATTTCTGACAAAACCATCAGTTACTAAAGTTACTTAAATTTATAAAAAAGAAGTAACTATATATACTTTCTTCTTTATTATATAAATGAATATGAGTGAGAGAACTAATATATCCATTGAAAATAAACAAGCATGGGATTATGTAAAGAAGAGAAAGAATCAATTTAATTCAAAAACGATATCTTCAGAGTTATTTAGAATGATTAATAATTATAGAAACTCTCTGATTGACATCGATATTGCAAATTTCTTAATCCTGATGGAAAAATTTTATGAAATGTATTCTTTCACTGTTAAGGATGTTCGTGCTGAGCTGCAAATATCTCAGAAAACGTTTTTACAAATGGTAGAAAATTATCTTGGTGATGTCAAAGTTTATGGAAATCTTTCAAGACAAGACATTATCTACGCACGGAATAAAATTCATAATCTTATGATTCAATTTTCGATTCAACCTCGAGAATATTTCTTACTTCAAAAATTGAAGACGTTGTTTGAATATGATAACTTATCCGATAAGCAAAAAATTATGAGTATTTTATATACTAATCACGAAATTAGACGATTAGAGATATATAATTTTATAATTCTTTTTTTAGATGAAATATTAGAAAAAAAAATAGATTTAAAAATTTTTAGTAAGTATTGGAAAGATTTTTCCAAATTTGAAACTAAATTCTTGTATTATAAATATGGGATAGAAATTACTAAAGAGGATTATGAAGATGATATAATTTCAGACATTTTACATGAAAATCTAAACCAAGATGAGGTTTTTCCATTTTATAATTATTTAATTGAATTTGCAGTTTCTAATTTGATTAAAAAAAATATGAAATTTATGAAAGAATATATAACTCAAAATTATTTATTTTCGGAAAAATTAATTCCTACAATAGATAAAGCAATAAAATCTCTAAATTCTCCTGAGATTGATCCTAAAATCAAGAACATTAATAAATTTTCATTATTAATCACTTAGTTACAATATCATTAATTGATTTTACATTTATTAATTAGATTTGAAAAACAAGATATAATATAATGATCTTAATCTTATTCATAGTTATATTTCATGTTGATTGATAATGTTTCCGATAACTAAAAGAATTATTCTGAAAAGTTGGAAAGAAAAAACTCGATGCTTATGGCGATGATTTGATAAAAATCCTGAGATCAAACTGAAATTATTAAGTTCAATTATATTAATGAATAATATTTGCCTTATTAAAGACCAACAATTTGAAGTATTTTAATCTTGATAGATTGCTATTGATCCTTTGGATTCGCCTACTTCCACTTTTACTTGATGGGTCGGAAAGCAAAGTTTCATTTCCCGATGTATATATTCTGCTAAAAGTTCTGCGGTTGTGGCTTTCAATGGTAATAAATATACATCTTCGGGTGGAAATTCATAATGTTTACCGTTAAAATTAACCAGAATCTGTGAATTGGGTGTTTCCTGAATTATGTGGATATTATCACTATCCTTTGGAATCAATAATCGATGATCCAAGCGGTTTGTAATTTCCATTAATTTAGATTTTACATCGAAAAAATCAACAACAAAGAATTTTTCATTCAATTCGCCTTTCAATTCTACATTTACAATATAATTGTGCCCATGGAGCCGCGAACATTTATCATGTTGGTACAGAAAATGCGCAGCCGCAAATTTACAGCGCGCATCCGATATTCTCACACTAAATCCCATCATTTATCATCTCTTTTTTAATTGTTTTACTTTTTTAATCAACTTTATTTCTAATTTTCTATTCGTTAATTCTCTTTATTTCCCTTTATTTCTCTATTCATCTCTATTTATCTCTATCTTTTCCTGATATTGCAAGGGATCCGTAATGCCATTAACTTCAAATGCTTCTAATCGTTCGATACAACTCCCACATTTGCTACAAGCGTATTCTCCTCCCTTATAACAGGTCCAGGTCATTGAGTAATCCACATTTAATTTCAGACCTTCTTTAACAATATCGCCTTTAGCCACATGGAGATAGGGTGTTTGAATTTCAATGGGCCAATAATGGCAAAGTCGGGCAACTTGTTGCATTGCTCCAACAAAACTCGGTCGGCAATCCGGATAAATTTCATGATCTCCTGCATGAGCGCCGTAATATATTTCTCCAGCACCAATGGAAATAGCGTAAGCTAATGCCATGCTAAGCATAATCATATTCCGATTGGGTACCACCGTGCTCATCATATTCTCATCGTCATAATTTCCTTCAGGGATTTCACGATCTGATGTTAATGAGCTGTTTCCAAAAAGTCCTGCATGTGTTAATTCTTGAAGAGAAATAATCTTATGGGGGACATCAAATTTTTCGCAGTTTTTTCGTGCGAAATTTATCTCTTTACTATGTTTTTGCCCATAATCGAATGTGAGTGCAAAAATTTCTTTTTTCTCATGAAGCAAGCGATACATAAGGGTTGTCGAATCCAATCCGCCGGATGCTATGAGAATCACACGATTCGGTATAGATTTCTGTCCAGAAGCGTTAATGTAAGTTGTATTATTCATATAGTTTCACTAGAGATTATATAATTTGACTTATTCTTATTCATTTTCTTCAGACTTAGATATAATATTAATATTTCATTTGATGTGATAAATTTTATGAAGTTGGACTCCCAATCGCAAGAAATCATATTTCATCACCATGGTATAACTTTTTTTCATAGATTTCTCGAGATCTTCTGAATTGGGTTGGAGCCAGATAGGAATTTTTCTAATAAATTTTTCTGGAATGACATCTACAGAAAAATTTTCATCCACAACGTATTTTAACTCATTGGGGTTGCAGAGAATTTGGTAATCTGCATCCGGTTTAGGAGAACATACAATCCAGTCTATATCCCAGGGAATTTTTTTAGTGCCATTTGTTTCGATTGCGATTCGTATGGTCCTTTTTTGGGAAAATTTGTTGCGAATTGCAAGAATTATTTCTTCAAGATCATAGAGACTTGGTTCTCCTCCTGTAAAAATCACTGTTGGGAAATTTATTTGCGAAATTATTTCCTCAATTTTCAACTCTTGTCCTTTATCAGAATCCCAAGAATATTTAGTATCACACCATGTACACCGAAGATTACATCCCGCAAACCGTATGAATGAGGCAGGAGTTCCCATCCAAGAGCCTTCACCTTGGATTGAATCAAAAATCTCGTAAATTTTGTAAATCACATGGAGATTAAATATATGAAAAAATAAGAAAATTGTGACAAATCCAACTTATAATTCATTAGAATTAGTGAATCCTTTTACCTATTGATTACTTCAGGATCCTATTTTTTTCTAAAATGTAATTAGATTATGGTGAAATAGCACCATTTAAAGAAGGAATCATCTGGTACCGAATTCATCCATTTTTATTGGACTGGTTTAATTCTGTTTGAATCAATGTATCCTGTTTTCGTTCATACACTTCAGTATAATTTCCCACTTTTCCCCTATGGAGAAGGAAACTAACATTTTTTAATTCAAATATATACATATAATAGAATCATAATGTTGAAGAATATAATTAAGGCAGCTCCCGATTATTTGCCCTTAACTTTTCGTGATTTTATTCGACATTTCTCAAATCTTCTCACCACCAATCAATTCGATTTGTGGATTCCCTACAAAAAGTACACCAAAATTCTAGGTTATGCCTGTAGGGCACTATTTGAAACCTGCATGATGTATTATCAGAAAGATGATTTAGTAGTTGCCACCACCCCGTTAAACCACACATCCTTTAGAAATATCATTGAAAAATATGTAAAACCTGAAAATGTGTATATTATTGAATTGAATAAGCAATTTAACGGGATTAAAAAAATGCCGGAGTTGGACCGGTGCGATTTGGTTGTTGTCACTCACCTGTTTGGACAGGATATGGATTTAGCAAATTTAGCAGATTTCAAGAAGAAACATAAGTGTGTTGTGATTGAAGACCGTGTTCAAGGGGGATCGCTTGATCTGAAATTTAGTAATGACCTTATCGATATTTCACTCTATTCCATGGCTATGGATAAACGTCCTGTGGCATTAGGTGGGGGATTTATGTATATCAAAAATTCACATAAGGATTTAATTACAGAAACAATAAAAACAGTTGAAAATCTCCCCCTTGAAACCACCCGAAGTCGGTTTAAGGAATTTTTGAAAAAGATCCCTACCTTTATACTGTACAACAGTAGGTCCATATTGTTCTTTTTTATCTGTGTTGTGGACTTCCTTAGTCATTTTAATAGTCGTATTAATGTGCTGAACATCACAAAGTCTTATCGCAAATCTAATCCTGGATTTAGCCACTTTAATTTCATGCAAAAACCTTCCCCTGGTTTGTGCCAATCCATGTATGAGAATTTTTATATATATCGGAAAATGGAAAGATTATATGACAATAAATTTACTTCTTTCATAAATCAATTTTCTCCGAAGTTACAATCCCATTTCTTTCCATGGTATAGGGGAGAGAACAGTTTAACCCCATATAACACAATTTTAATCGAAGAAGATCTTGTTCCCCATTTTTTATCCTATTTCAACACCCGTAATATCCCAACCATTGCCAATCCCACTTATAAGATTTTTAATCCACCATATGAAAACGATACCCGGGTCACCAAATTTAACAATGAGATTGTGTATTTACCCTCATTTGCGAATATGAATGAGGAAGAAATAATCTATCTATCGATCATGATTAAGCAATTTTATCTGATATTTGTCGCCGATCGAAAGAGGGGGATTCAGAAAGAAAAATAAATTTCCCATTACCCATTTATCAATTTGGGAGAAAAAAATCTCTCCTTTTTTCCATTAAAATTATTAGCTTCCCCCAATTGAAGATGAATTAAATATTGTCCATATTTGGTTAAATTTTTCTTAACTGCAAATTACACTTTAGTTTCTTTCAAAATTTTGGTGTGGATCCCGCATTCACCACCACACTTGCTGGTTCCCTGCCACCGTCCGGCCCTTTCCAATTCATTGGGGAATATAGGTCTAGTACATGGCTCGCAACCCAATGAACGGTATTTTTTCCCGTCGGGAAATTCCATTGTATACCACGGGTGGAGTGAAATATTATTATCTTTAAGATACCCGAAGATTTCTTCCTCCGTGAAAGTTAAAATCGGGTTGTATTTTACAATTCCACCTTTGTGCTCTACTTCTTTATAATCTTCACGAATCTTACCTTCCGTATTGCGTAAGCCCGTAATCCATGCGGCCAAATTCTCTACCGCGACTCTGGTGGGATCAATCTTGAGCAATTTGCAGCATTCATCAGGGTTAGTTAAATAGATCCGTTCGGTAAATTGTTCCATCGCCTTATTAAAATCGTCTGTGGGGAGTAACTTTACCTTAATATTATTTTTCCGGAGGATTTCGGGGATTTCGTCTGCCACCATATATACAAAAGTATTTAAGTCCATTATTTTATCAATTTCGACTAAATATTCAAAAGTTTCTCTGGGTTTATATCGGGTCATCACCGAAAATACAGGTATATCAGGTGATACTTTTCGAGCGATATCAACTGTGACCATGCTGTCCTTGCCGAAAGAGCACGCAACTGCTACATTCGGATGCTTTATTACGGCTTCTGCTACTAATTCTTTCGCATGTTCTACTTTATCCATCATTTTCATCTCAAATTGATTTATATATAATATCTTCTTTCGTGTAATTTTTCAATAATTCAATTTATTTTAGGTAATATGACTTTAAGTCATGACCTTTTTTATCTTTTTAGAAATACGAGTTTAACACTTTTTGACAAAAATGATTTCCCATTTTCAACTGTTGCATAGCTAATTTCGAGACTTTTTCGGACTCATCAAATATTTATACAAAGGACGTCCATTAAAACAAATTGGAGGTAAATGCTTATATTCTACCACAAAGGCACAGAATGTGAACAGCTGGTGTCCATAAGTTTAATCTTGTTGCTTTCTGCTCACCCCTCCACCTTTAACTTGCGAATTTTTAGTTTCAATTAGGTTCGATGTGAGATCATTTCCCTTAAAATTCTTTAACATTTGGAGACCATTATTTTCCTTTAAAAATGGGCTTTCGTTTTTCTCTGAATGAAGCAATGCCCTCGCTATAATCCTGAGTTCCCATATTTTTAATTGTAAGGTTAAATTCATGCTGCAGCGAAGGAACCAATTCGTTTAGAAGCGAAAAATTTAACATTGTCTTATTGTAGCCTAATGTTCTGGTCGGCAAAGAAGCAATATTTTGGACATACTCCATTGCTTGTGCGTTAAAATCTGCAGCGGGATATATTTTATTGATCAATCCCATTTCTAAAGCCTCATGAGCATCAAGATGGCGTCCTGTCAGAATTAGATCAGTGGCTTTTCCAAATCCAATAAGTCGAGGAAGAAACCAACTTGCACCACTCATCATGCAAATCGCCCGTGTTTCTCTATGATCTCCAATTTCAAGATTGTCGGCCGCTAATCGGAAATCACATGCAAGAGATAAAGCAAATCCAGCACCGAGGCAATAGCCATGTAAAAATGCAAAAACTGGTTTTTGTATTTCTCGTATTAATCGAATTAATCCGTGGTGTGGGAGTATAGAGCCATCTTTCATGGGTTTAAATCTAAATCCATCCTTTCCCATACTTTTTAAGTCATCTCCTGCGCTGAAACTCTCGCCATTTCCTTTAATGACAAGCGCTCGAATTGATTTG
>JAUWOE010000211.1 GCA_030612265.1 Promethearchaeum sp. | reverse complement strand
ATAATCATTGCTGCCATTCCTATGGAAAACATGGATTTTTTGTTAGTTTTAACCTATATTAATTCTTGGATTATCTATATGGTAAGCTGAATTAAATATTGTCCATATTTGACTAAATTTTTCTTAACTGCAAATAACCCTAAATAATCGGCTTTTTGACACAATAGTTTTATATATTCATAATTCAATGTAATTATCAATTTCAAATTTCAAGTGAAGTTGAGAGAGAACATATGATCATAAAAAATAAGAAAGTATTTCAGAGTTTGATTCTATTTACTATGCTGATTTCAATAATTGGTGTAAATTTTTCCGGAATAATTGTATCGGGTAGAAGTCAAGAGGAACTTGATTTTCAAAACTCGATTAATTCTGAAACTATACAACTACCAGGAAATTTGGTAAAAGAAAATACCAATATCATGAATATTTTTGATAGAACTGAAAGGATAAATGAAATCATTAAAAATCCCACAAACATTTTAACAGTAATCGCAGAAAATGACACTTCTGTGAAGAATTATAGCATGAACTCTGTTGAATATGGTTGGTTTGATGCGGAAGGAAACGGTTATAATCTTATGGTTAATGGTGATGATACCTACGGTACCGTGTCTTTACCTTTTGCCTTCTCCTTTTATGATACAACGTTTGATAGTATTTATATCAGTTCTAATGGATGGCTTTCTTTTTCTAACCCATCTCCATTAGAATACATCAATCCTAGTTTTCCCAACTATGAGGATCGTTATATATATGCACTCGCTCCATTTTGGGATGACTTAATTGCTCAGGATAATATTTATGTCTGGACAACACCAGAATTTGTAGTTGTTGAATACTCGAATTATGAATATTTAGGGGGGCAATATATCGGTAATTTTGAAGTGATTCTCTTCGCATCAGGGGAAATTGTATTCCAATACGAGTCCATCGATAACGATGTGGGTGCTACTGTGGGTTTGAATTATGGCTTTAATTCTTCAATTTATAACGCCTATACGGAAGGACTGAGCAATGTGAGTAATTTTGCTTTGTTATTTCAAAAAATGAATTATGATCACGATATTTCGGTGCAGATTTCGAAACTTGAAAATCCCATAATTGAGGTTCCGGTTAATGTTAATGCAACATTGACTAATCTTGGGATGAATAATGAGTCGAATATAGATTTTACGTTTTATTTGGATTATGGTTTAATCGGATCAGAATTAATTCCTAATCTTTTAGTTGGGGAAAATTTTACCATAACCTATGAATGGACACCACCTTCCTATGGGATATATAATTTTACTGCTTTGGTATCACCTGTTACAAATGAAACGTATCTTGGGAATAATGATTTCACTCAAATTGTATCGATATTACACGACCTTGACGTGAGTCTCTCGATTCCTTCATATGCACTTATTAATTCAACTTATGTAGTAAATGCAACTGTGATTAATTTAGGTGCAAATCCAGAAGCTAATATTACTTTTGACTTTAATTTGGATGGTGTTCTTATTGCTTCAGACTTTATTCCAACACTCTTAGGAGGGGAAAACTTTACGTTGAGTTATGTGTGGACTCCCGATACATTTGACAGTTATAATTTTACCGCAAATGCCACTCTTGAGATAATTGATCCCTACATTGGAATTTATGAAGATACTCAAACCATAATCGTAGCAAACAATCAAATCTATCCGAATTTAGGGGATATCTTTCAGCTCTCGGAACGAGATATTCTTAATAATTCCCCTTATTTCATTAGCTTTGAAGTAACTGCTTTTCCAAGCCCCGATCAGTGCAATATTTCTTTATCATTTTGGGATCCAGGAACTCAACAAGAAACCGTAGATCAGACATTTATTGTAAATCCATTCACCCGGGAAATTTATAACTCAACCCAATGGGATCCAGAATTGTTTCCATATTGGATTAATACTGAAGGATTAACAAATGGAAGTTTCATCGATTTTATGTACATTGGAGACCAAGAAGGTCAAGTGGTGGGATTTACCACATTTGATTACTATGGGCAATCATTGCCTCTTATTGAAATCTTTGTGCAAAATATGAATTTGTATTTCGAACAAAATTCGGGAATCTTAGCGGCTATAGGCTATGAGGACGAATTTGAATATTCCGAAGGTTTTGACTTAGTTTTTACCAATATCGCCTCTGCAGTAGAAGATTTCCATAATCTTCGAGGAGCGATATGTCCTCCGTATGAATTGGATAATCATCCTCTGGAAATAGTGCAGATTTTTGTTCAAAATACTGGAACCTATGCAGAATCAACATCTGCATCACTTTCCTATAACGGAAATTTGGTCGGTACCGAAATTGTGTCTCTTTTACCAGGAGAATTTGTGTTTTTTTCGTATGAAGTAGATGAATTTGCAGAGGAATTTGGCGGCTTAGACTTAGTAGTTGAACCTGTTGGGGAAGAAACCTATCTTGTTGATAATTATGAAAGCATTCCTAGGATATATACTGCAGAACTTACTTTCCATGTTTATAAAGAGGACTCGGACATTAGAATTGAAGATGCTTGGGTATTCATATATGATGAATCGGACATTGAAATTTATGTAGGTCAGACAAATGCAAACGGTAGTTTAGTAGTGAGTGAGTTAAGCGCCCAGACATATGAAATTGTGGTGAACGCAACTGACTATGAACTCTATTCTGAAACTATTTCAATCGGAGAAGGTGAACATAAAAATGTGGACATATATTTAACTCATCTTTCAATTAATATCTTTATACCTGGGTATTCCTTTATGTGTTAATGTGGGTTCTAGGTATTTCCACGATGAGAATGGTAATTTTGCTCAAAAAAAATACGAGAAAGTAATAGATCTATTATTCATTTCGCTTCGCTTCACAATAACTTCTGAGTAAAGCAATGCGACATTTTTTTTTGTTGATTCAGCCCCCACGGCGAATTTTCAGAAATTTATGAACAAGTCATTCAACCAGAATCTCGCGATCGTTTCTATTTTATCAAAAACAACCCCAGAATCAACTTTAGTCTCTAAATACCTTTGTAATGTTTTCGCCATTTTTTGGATTTCTTCCTGCCTGAAACTAGAATTCGCAGTGAATAAAGTGGATATTTCTCTGTGATTTTTTTCTTCCCACGTATCTAAAACCCTTTCACCCGATTTTCGGATATATTTATGATCTAAACCGGTTATCTCGCTGATGCGGTTCACCATTTTGTTAAATTTTTCTGTCCGCTGTGCTACTGAAATAAATTTATTTTTTACCATTTTTTCTCTCCCCTAAACGTAAAGATATTAAGAAAACTGATTTGTATAAATCTATGTATTTTTCTTATTTGTGGAAGAATTTAAGAAAAATGTCGGTTCCCAAGGGAATAACTGTGGAATTTCTTAAGAAATTCTGAGGGTGAAGAGCTAAAGATGCTCAATCCTAATTTCTTTTGTTTCTTTTTTAACTTCTTAAATTTTCTGATTAGAATTTGTTAATTTTAACAATTTTTGAAATAATGGATTTGAATTACTAAGTGTTTTTTGAATTTTTTGAATTATTTCATATGATTTTTCATTTGTTACTGACATCATTACTGCATTATCATTAATCTCTTGCAAATATACATAGTATTTCTCAGTTTCATATAATATGAAAGATAGAAAAATTGGTTCTTCTAAATTCCCTAAGCGTTTTTGAATTTTTTGAACGATACTGTCTATATTAGATTCCATAGCTCCGATTTCAAGAGAAAGGAAATTTAATGGATCAGATGAAATTGCTCCTACAGTAGATGCAGTTATTAACCCATCAAGGTGATTAAATAAAAAATACTCAGAATTTGTTTCTGATTTCATTTCTTCCAACACACCGCGAATATTCTTCATTTTTTCCAATTCAATTACTGATGTTTGTAGAGATGAATCTAATATTTCAATAAGTCGATATTGTGCAGTTCCATCTTTCACTGAAACAGGTGTGAATTTTACTCTATCTCTATATTCAGGTTTTAAACTACCATTTAATTCTTTGTAAAATAAATCTGGTTTAGCTTGTTCCAAATCAGTTTTGTTTAATAAAACAAAAACTTTTTCCAAATCTGGAGAATATTTGAATACATTTTCTAAAAATTGTGTAAAAAGTTGTTGGTCTTTAGGGTCATCAGATGTATCAACCATGAATACTGGTATATCCACTTCAGAAAAAATCATCTCTTTTTGCGATGGAGAAAAATATCTCTCCAAATATTTCTGTTGACCCCCAGCATCCCAAAGTATGATTTCCAATAATCCACGGAAAAGATAATTTTCACGGCTAATTCCTTTAGTTGGTGGAATATTTATCGTTTGTAGGAAGGAATGTCCCTCACAAGTTGTTTTCAACAAGGATGTTTTTCCAACACCCGCTTTTCCCAAGATTAATGTCTTTATTTTGCTCCACCATTTTAAAAATTTATTTAGCTAATCCTAATATTTTTAAGATTTTACTTGTTTATGAATTTGGCGATGATGATGTTACTCCTAGAAGATATACTCTCGTATAGATGATTCACTATAACTCCACTGAGCCATTTCTGCTTTAAATTATATGTCGCATTATAAAATCGGCTGTTTTTTTGCTGTTTTCATATGCTTTCTCAATATTTTTTCCAAATACCTTAGACATTGCCTCTTCTACAAGATAATCAACAAATTTTGATAATTTATCCAGTTTATTCTTATTTTTATTAATATCTGAAAACATATCTGAGACGGAAAAATCAGTATCTTTTTTCTTAATCGGTTCTTTTTCATTCAAATTTAACCATTCTCCTTTAAAAATTTAATATACTGCCCATTTACCACATCTATCTCCCCATCTTGCGACAACTTCTCTTTTTTCTTTTCCATTCTCATCTATTTCGCCGGATTTCATGTAAACTGAAACCACTTCGCATCTATTGGGGCAACCTTGACATCTAAATCCTTTTGTCTCGAATTCTAAATTCAATACATTAAACCCTCTGAATTTTGTGTGCCATTTCCCAGATATTTTTTCAGTTCGTTCTGATTCTTCGCGGACTAAAATTGCTGCTCCGATTGCACCCATAAGGATATTCTCTTCTGGGACTAAGATCTCTGTTCCTAAAGCTTCTTCAAAAGCTTTTACCAAACCCTTATTATAACTAACTCCCCCTTGAAAAACAATAGGAGGTTTTATCTCCTTTCCTTTTCCAACGTTATTTAAATAATTTCTTACTAATGCTTCACAAAGACCTTTTATAATTTCTTCTTTTGAATATCCCATCTGAGCTTTATGAATCATATCAGATTCCGCAAATACTCCGCACCTACCTGCTATTGAAATATCAGAATCTGCTCTTAAAGCATATTCACCAAATTTTTCGATTGGAATCCCCAAACGAGATGCTTGATGATCTAAGAAACTTCCTGTGCCTGCCGCGCATACTGAATTCATAGCAAAATCTGCAACAATACCATTACGTAAAATTATAATTTTGGAATCCTGTCCTCCAATTTCTAAGATTGTACTAACATCAGGATAATAGGTTAATGAAGCTATGGCATGAGCAATAATTTCTGTTTTAGCAATATCCCCTCCAACAACACTTTTAATTAAATATCTGGCAGATCCTGTTGTTCCAACCCCTTTAATATTGATTTTATCGATCATTCCTGAAGTTTCGAGTTTTTCTTTAAGTTCTCTGATCCCTTTTTTAGAAGATTCTATTGGAGAACCTTGATTTCTTAGCCAAAGTTTTTCAATAATACCATTATTTTTATCTAATAATACGATTTTTAAGGAAACAGACCCTATATCTATACCCATAAATACATCTAAAGTATTTTCTTTTCTTTTTTCCTCTTTTCTTTTTAAAGATTTTTCTTGAATTTCGGAAATAATTGCAACTGCTTTACTTGAATATTCTTGATCTGTCATTTTTAGTTCTGCCTTTTATTTACTTTGAGTTTAGGAAGAATTTTTAAGGTGTTAAGAAAAGGTTCCACAACACCTGTAAAAAAGTTATTTATACCCTCATATTTTTCCGAGGTATCGAAAATTTCTGCGATTTCTGGAGATTCAATGTAGGTATCTTGAAATTTTGGATTATTTTTTTTATTTAATTTCATTAAATCTATAAATGCTTCTAATCGAGTTCGCATTCCTTCATATCCCGTGTGTTCATCGAAACTATAGAATTGAATGGGTAAATAAAAAGGATCTGGTTGTTGTCCTTCAATTATTCCTCGAGCAGAAACTTCCGGCATACAAGTAAATGGATAAGCGTGTATAAATCCATCGAATCCTTCTTTTTGGCATTTTATATAGTGCCCAATCACCCAAATTGCTTCTCCTCCGATATCCATAGGAATATAAGGCTTGGCAATTCGTTCAAGAGTCTTACGTTTAAAATTTACATGTAATTTATGCATTACCCATCCATATAAACTATTACCTTGATGAACTTCTACCCCTTCATCTCCAAATTTTTTAACTATATCCATATTTATATAGGGTTCCAGTACTATATGATTTTCCCCAGCGATCATAATTCTCAGAGGTTCAATATCCCTATTAATTGGGATTTTTTTAAATTCCCTTTTAACAACTTTATGGAATTGGTGTAATTTTTGAAAATCCCATTCTTTATCTAATATTTTTAGCAATTTTTCAACGGTTTTTGTAGTATCTCC
>JAUWOE010000271.1 GCA_030612265.1 Promethearchaeum sp. | reverse complement strand
AATTGCCAAAAGTCTGATGATGACAGAAAATCTGGATTTTACCACTCCAATTGATACATACTCTTTTTCGGGTGGAATCGCCGAAATGATCTATGGAGATGGTCAACATACTAACATCTATCAAGATATTGGGCATTATCTAGCCGAAGAAATTATGATTCTTATGAAAAATCTTGGACTCCCTATATCCGAACCCGAAAACAAGATCAGAGCAACTGTGATAGGAGCTGGAGCATTTTCATTGTCTGTATCAGGATCTACTTGTTATGTTGATGATAATATTAAATTACCACTTAATAACATTCCAGTTATCCCAGTTAATTTGACTCGAGATGATCTTAATCCCGAAAGATTAACGGATGAAGTAAATCGTGCATTTTCAAAATTTGATATGAAAGAAGGAGAAGATTTAGCAGCCATCTATTTCAAAACTCCTTTATTTGCTAGAGAAGAAATGCTCTTAATTTTAGCAAAGTCAATCGAAAAGGTTCTACCAAACTCTCTCGCTAATAAAAAACTAATAATATTACTGTTCAAAAATGATCTCGCAAAACTCCTCGGAATCACAATACACCGGGAAACCTCAATTCAGAGCAATCTTATTTGTTTGGATGAATTAACGCTGGAAACGGGAGATTGGATTGATATCGGCCCTTCACTTCATGAACCTCCAAAACAAGCTTTCCCGGTTACTGTAAAAAGCTTAGTATTTAACCAGAAGAAAAATGAAGAATAAGAGAAAATGACGAGATAAATTTAAATAACTATAAGTCGATATAGAGTAATTGAATATGGTGGAGAAAAAGTCCAAGCTATTTGTTTTGGGAATATTCCCAAAGTGTCCCTTCTTTAAACCAGTTCCTTTATTTATTATTTTAGTTTTAATAGCTCTTGGTACCTGGGGGATATATTTTCTTAACTTATGGGCTGCTGTGGGATATTTAATATATTCTATTTTGTTTTACTTCTTGGTAATGCCATTAACGATATGTAAATATTGTTATTTCAAGGTTACGCAAACTTCAATAGATGAAGAGAAAGGAAAGACTACTAAAAAACTGTTGTCTATAGATAAATGGAGCAAATCTCATTTACATAAGCATGTAGGTCAAAAAAATTGGGTAATACCAATGATGGTAGTATGGTTCTTACCTATTGTTTTAATTGTAATTTCGTTCTTTAGAGATTTCTCCTATATTGCTATAATACCTTTAGTTGGCTTTATTGGTGTGCTGGTGGGAAATTTCTTTTATATGTTGCGGGTAAAATGTCCATCATGCCCTATCCAGGAGCAATGTCATTCTTCATTTTAAATCTAAAAAGGTGAAAAGTTAGAATACGTGAAAATTTTCATCTGGTTTGGCTAAAGGGTATATCCAACATTCATTTATAAAATAGTTTCTCAACCGAATGAATAGATTTAAATTGGATTTTTTGTTTGAATCTGTTATGTTTGTAAGATATTTATTTTTCATGTTGATTAACATATTGCTGTTTCCCATCACCATCATTGGGCAAACCTATTTAGGAATAAAAATTATTTTAAAAGCAAAAAAGATGGGTACTTCCGTAACTGCCGCTGCAGATCCCCTCGGTGTCCGCTGGCTTTTACACTACTCTGGTGTGCGGATCGATGATGAATGTGAAAAATTGCTGGAAGGTAGTGGATTTAAAGTAAACAGGATTAGAAAGGTTGGGAATTTTGGATGCTTATTTGATGCAATAAAATAATTTTTTTACCAAAAATCTTGATTTTTAATCTTAAAACTCTAAATTTGTAGGTAAGAGATTATTATGAATTCGATAGAAATCTATGACTGTGAAAGAAATATCAGTAAAATTGCATTTGAAGTAGTTGAATATTTAGAATTACACTCTCTTCTAAACAAACCCATCTCAATTTTAGATTATGGGTGTGGAAATGGAGAGGTTGCAAAATTTGTAGCCGAAAATACAAATTATCAACAGTATACTTGTATTGATATATCTAAGAAAGCAATAGAATTATCAAAGAAGAATTGTAGAAATTTACAAAATTTTGAGTTTTTATGTGGAGACGTCACCGAAATAACTAAATCATATGATATATTTATTATTTCTGCAGTTTATCACTTTTTAAACAAAGAAAAAAGAGATATTCTAATTGAGAAAATAAAACACTTCTTAAATCCAGATGGTCTTCTTTTTCTCTTAACTCTCTCTACAGATGATAAACAATATTATGGGAAGGGAAAATCAGTGGAAAATCATGATGATCCAGACTCTTTTATTTATGAAGAAGGTTACTATTTACATTTCAGTTCAAAAAAAGAATTACTCACGGATTTTAATTTATTAAGAATTGAGAAAATTAAGGAGTTTTTTGGAAAAAACTATACCAAAGATGTAGAATTTTTTACTTGCTGGATATTGATTGGAAAATCAAAAAATTAATAAATGAAAAGGATTTAGAAATTTCGATATTATGTCCAATATATACCACACCTCCAGCGATTATAACCATAACAAGAATTAGTCTCCGACCTTGATAAAATGATTAGAAGGGTTAAAAGAAATAGGTAAAAATTCCTTACTTTTTTGATTTCGAAATTGATTTAAAATCTTTAGGACGAAATATAAGATAAATTAGAATTGAAAGTCCAACTAGACCTGCTGCAACTAAAAATCCTACATTATAGGCTTGAAAATCAGCATATCCTCGGGATATCATCCAATCTGCAATAGGAGCAATAATCAATGTTCCACCTAATCCATAGGCAATAAAGAAAGTGACATTATAATAAGAAAGATACTTCCCTCGATGTTCAATTGGAACAATTTTCGATACCATCATAAAACTAGTTGTTTGAATCCAAACATCTGTTAATCCTCTTGTGATTAAATAAAATAATAAGAACCATAAGGACGGATCTAATGAGAGCGTAATAATTGGGAGCGTAATAATGCCAATAAAAACAAGAATAGTCGAAATTAAAAACATTATTTTCTCATTGCTAATTTTACAGAGAATTCCAATTACAAAACCACCCAATATCATAGAAATCGAGCTAATATTGGATAATAAAGTAAAAGTATTATCTGAAACGTTAAAGGTCTCTTCTAAACGAATATGAATTGGGAAAATTTGAAAAATTGATTTGGAACCGATATTAAATATCAATAAAACAATAATTAACCACATAAACACACGTTTGAAATTAAATCCTTGAGAATCTTCATTTAATTTTTGTTGTGAAGAATTTATCTGCATTTCTTGTTCTTTTGCCTTGATTTCAAGAACTAATTCTGGTTCAAGTTCATTTTTTTCAAGAGCAGTTGCATAGGATTCAGGTAAAAAAAACATCCCAATAAAACTTAAAACAATTATTCCAGTGCATGCATAAAATAAGGTCCCATTCCAGAAACCCTCTCCATCCAAATATAAATATCCACTAATAAATGCGCCTGCAATATATCCTAATCCACTCATGAATTGTAATTTACCCATTATGGCACTTCGCTCTTGATCTGTAGTTAAATCTGCCACTAAAGTCATCTGACCAACATTTGAACTTGACCAAAAGATTTCTATTATTATAAAGCCAATAACTAAAGTAGTTACTGCAGACGGGAACCCATAATTTATCCCATTATACCGATGAAGCCAAAAAACAATAAGAAATCCAACACTAGCAACTAATTCACCTGAAATTATTAACATTCGTCGCTTTTTTAACCGATCTGATACTTTTCCCCAGATTAAAGATTGACCCAGAACATTTGCAATCATTGAAAGGGATGATTGCAAAGTCATCACAAAATTCGTAGCTCCAAGAAATTCTCTTAAGTAAATAGATAAGAAGGTGAAGAAAATTCCTCTTCTAAACGCAACCATGAAATAAAAAAAACCTAAACCAATAAAATGTCGTATTCTCAAGTTTTTATCACATCATATCCAATGTATTTAATTTAAGATTTTTTTATTTAAATCCTTTCTCTTTACGACACACTGTATGGTTTAGGTTATAGAATTTTATTAGAAAATTTGGTATGTAAAAAAGATATGCTTGGGTTGTTTGATTCCTAAGAGAAAATGACGAGATAAATTTAAATTACTATAAGTTAATTGTAAGGTGAATATATATGGTAGAGAAAAAATCTAAGCTGTTTGTTTTAGGTATAATCCCGAAGTGTCCTTTCTATAAACCTGTAGCTTTATTGATTATATTAGTTTTGATATCTCTAGGTACCTGGGGGATATATTTTCTTAATTTATGGGCTGCTGTGGGATATTTAATTTATTCTATTTTGTACTACTTCTTGGTAATGCCATTAACGATATGTAAATACTGTTATTTCAAGGTTACAGAAACTAATAAGGATGAAGAGAAAGGGAAGACTACTAAGAAGCTATTGTCAGTAGATAATTGGACCAAATCTCATTTACATAAGCATGTAGGTCAAAAAAATTGGGTAATGCTAATGATCATAGTATGGTTCTTACCTATTGTCCTAATTACCATTTCCTTCTTTAGAGATTTCTCTCCTATTGCCATAATACCATTAGTTAGTTTTATAGGTGTGTTAGTGGGAAATATCTTTTATATGTTGCGAGTAAAATGTCCAACATGCCCTATCCGGGAGCAATGTCATTCTTCTTTTTAAAATCGATTATTCTAGTGAATTGAATTTGATTTTGTATGGGACTATTTTCCTATTTTTCTTTATATCATGTAGAGATTTGGTCTTAAATTATTTTAACCTTAATTGGTTCCTCAATTGAATGCTTTATTATTTTCTTTTAGAATTAT
>JAUWOE010000027.1 GCA_030612265.1 Promethearchaeum sp. | reverse complement strand
CTTAGGTATCATCTTCTTACAAAAACTAATATTCTACAAATTAACTATTTGGGGGAAAAAGTCTTTAGTAATGTAAAAGTTCCATCATGTGTTCTTTTCCTCCAAAAAAATAAACCGTCTCAAGGACATTTAATTAAAATTTTTTTACTAAATGAACAAATATATCTAAATCGCGAAAAACTGGAGATGTTTAATATGGGTAGATGGAAGGTTCATAATGTTTCTCAAAAAAGTTTCCTAAATCATCCGTTTTGTAATTTTATCATTTTTACAAGGCGTTCAAATGCAGAAATCCTTGAAAAAATCGAATCAACAGAAAAATATGTGTTTGGAGATTTTGTAAACAACAGCCGTGGAGTAGAAATAGGAAAAAATGGTGAGATTTATCAATGTCCCGCTTGTAAAAAATGGTGTCCTATCCCACATTTTAAAAAAAATACACAAAATTTCTCAGTATTATGGACTAAATGTCAACACTGCAAAAAAATTATCGAAAAGTCTCAAATTACGAACTATGATAGATTAATTCTACCACAAGATTCATTTGATAAAAAACAAGATAAAGATTGGGCTCCAATTTTAATAGGCGAAGATGTTCAACGCTTTTATCTCAAAAATCGATTCAATATCCTTTTAAATTATAATGGAATTAAATATAAATCTCCGGAGAAATATAATTCTCCAAAGATCCTCGTCAGAAAAACCGGAAACGGTATAATATCTGCATTAGATTATAAAAATCGCTATACCGTTCAGGTAGTATACCAATTCTCTCTAAAATATGATTTTTCTCATGATTCTGGACTAATGTCACATATCAAACCTAGTATTAATCCTATTGTTACAGAAGATATAAGAAGAGATCAGAAATTATCAGGATTGTCTGTATATCTTAAAAATCCAGAAAATCGGACTGAAAACTATGATCTAATTGGTTTAAAATCAAAATCAGACAGAACTATAAATCTTGACTATAATACTAAGATTTTATCTCAATATTCACTCGAGTATTTATTCGGAATTATCTCATCCAAAATAATTGAGTATTATTATTTACATAGCTTTGCAAATCCGAATAAAAAAACTTTCCCCCATTTAATTCAAGCAAATATTTTATCTCTTCCTATCCCTAAGATTGATTTTTCTAATAAAAAATCTCTAAGTTTCCTACTGTATCAAGAAATTTGTAATTATGTCGATAAAATAAGTCCATATAATGAGGTAGATTCAAATATATATCCCGATAAAATGAATTATATAAGAAAAATCAATCAAAATGTCGCTAAACTTTTTAAAATCCCGTTAAGTGATTTTAACTTAGAAAAATGACTCATGAAAAATCTGAAAATTCCAATATTTTTAATAATAACTTTCTAATTAATATTCCAATAAGCATAACACTTAAAAGCATGTCATTCGATTACTACTTTAATAAATAAAGGTCTAATTGCTAGTGAATCCTAATAAAAATAATGCAAATCTTCATACAATGGTATTAAGTGAGAAAAAACCGTTGAATGTGCTAAATTTTGAAGAAAAAGTAGACACTTTTATCCGTAAAAACGAAAAATCCTCAACTGTTTTTATTCAGCACAAGCACGGAATTGGTTCAAAAATAAAAAACATTGATGCTTGCTTCAACCTTATTGAAAAGGATTTCGGCGATGTTGATGAAGTTTCATTCACGACGGATAGATACGCTACTAAATCCGGAGATCTTTTAATTATTCAATGGAAAAACACATTTAAAAATCGTTTAAGTCTCTAAGGATATTCAATTTTATATTAAAGCTAGCTATTATTTATGTTAAAAATCTGTTTTAACAGTTAAGTAATATATCGAAAATGGATGAAAGTTCAAAAAAATTAATAAATATAATCAGAAAAAAACTAATTGCCACATATTTTTGATAGATTATCAATATTTTTAGAATATCCACCTGCTTGCGTGGCCATTACGGTAATTACGTCGTTTTTAGATGAGATCCCTACTTTTGAGAATTTAATATTATCGGGAAGTACCTTCCCTTTGAAAATAAACTGGATTGCTAAAATTGGATTGAGTTTATAAGCTCTTTGAACTTCTTTTTTAATTTCTGCAATTGTCTGGTTTGGATCTATTTCTATAAGCCTGATACTTTGATCAGGTGGTACGCCTGTCAACCGAAATCTGAATTGAACCATTTTTTTTCACCGAATTCTTTCTAAATTATTTCATTTTATTGATTTAATTTAGAATGAAATTAATAAATATATGTTAGTGGAACTTAAATTTCTTTTCCATTTGTATATATAGATTCAATAAAAATTTGCTCACATTTTCAATATTCCGCTTTTCCATGCGGTTTTGATTAAATTAATATAGATTTGAATCTATCTTCTGGTTTTAATGCAATTTCTTTGAAAATTGTTTTTAATCTGTCATTAAATGATTTAAATTTCTTTAGTTTTTTAGTTGTAATATCAGATATGCTGAATTTGTCCAAAAATTGAGAAATGGCGTCATCCATACAATTATTTACATGTTTTTGATCTGCTTTTATTCCAGCAATGCAATAAATTACTAACGGAGGATTTTTAGGTTGTTCTGTAATTTGGTTATTTGATTTTTCTTTGGTATCTTCATCGGTCACTTCTAAATTTTTTAATTTAATTAGTATCTTGTGCTCATCCATAGAAAATTTATGAATTTTTTCATCAAAAGCAGATTTTACTACAACAGATAATGTTTTTCTTAAAAATTTACGGTCCTTATCGCTTAGAATTTTCTTAGATGAATAAAAATGTGCTTCACATAGGATATTTTTATTGAATAAAATTGCGGTTTCTAGAATTGTCAAGATTTACCCTCCTTAAACTTGATTACTTTGCCAATCTCATTGCTATGATATATCGCTTCAATAACTTCTTGTACATATTTCCCATATTCTGCTTTTACTTCGCTTTCAATATTATTTTCAACAATTGCTTTAATAAATCTTAAATCTTCGGCATAATAAGGACCGGGAATTTCGGCTTTTACATGGGGCATTCCGATCTTTTTGAAGAAGAAATCATCCATCGTTTTCATATCAATTTCATATTCCGGCTCATCAAGATATTGTACGAACATTTCAGCAAGTTTTTCATCCCTGCCATCAGCAATAATTCTAACCTTAGCTTTTTCGAAGAATATCTCATATCTACGGCAATCGTAATCTAAATCATTCCACATGCAGTTCATCGAGAAGGTGATGCCATTTTTGAAAGTAATAAGCGCAGCCACCGAATCTTCTATTCCTTCATATCCTGCAAAATTTTTAATTTTAGCATAAACCTCATCAACTTCACCAAAAATAGAGATCATGCCATCTAAATCATGGATATCATGTTCAAATAGAACTCCCGCATATGCAATTTTTTTATCCTTACGCCATGTCGATGGATGAGTCGGGTCTCCAGTATAAGGTTTTTGTTGTGAATCTCGATAGATTATATTAGTCAAAGATCCCCACTTATCTTTATTATCAGATAAGAGTTTCTTTAGGTAATAAATTGGGGAAGTACTTCGCATCACTAAGCCTACTTGGAGCACAATTTGATGTTTATCACGAGCGTCAATCATTTTTTGAATATCTTCGGGAGAAAAAGCTGCTGGTTTTTCAAGAAATATATGCTTTCCCATTTCAGCTGCTTTTAAAACATATTCCAAATGGTAAGCAGTTGGTACAAGAATAAAAACAGCATCAATATCGGGGTCATCAATAAGTTCATAGCCCGCGTTAAGTCCTTTATAGATTTTTTTAGCAGGAAAATGCTTAGCAAATTCTTCCACTTTTTTTCCTTCTATATCAGCTAAAGCAAATAATACTGGTTTGATTTTTTGGGAAGAATCCTTCCATTTCCAGATTTGGCGGGCATTATTCTCCAGCAAACTAATGGAAAATGCGTGATTTTTAGCTATTCCACCGCACCCAATTAATCCAATTCTAATTATTTTTCTATTAGCAAATACTTTATCTCTGGCTTCTTGAAGATTTCGTTCCCTTTCATTAACAAAATTTGGATTCTGACGGTTTACTTGAATATTTGCCGCCATTGCCTCAGCAACTTCTTGTGCAGAACTTTTTTTTTTGCTAGTTTCATGAAGATTTTTTTCTTTTTCATTCATATTAAATCATTCTACTATTTCATTTTCCACGCCAAGAATGGCCGCAATTACCACATATAAATTTCATACCATAAATTCGCGGATATTCCATCAAAACTACTGTTTTATCTTCAATTTCACGAATATTGTGCTGATTTTGATTGAAGCATTTTGGACAATGTCGAGGGATTACCACCCAAGCAGGGAGTTTATAGCCTTTTTTTAATAATTCAAGAACTTCAGCTTGCGTTATCTCTTTACTTATTGGAATTACTTCACCTTCGGGTGAAATTGCAACGGATTTCAATTCTTCTTCAGTGAGTTCTTCTTCTTCCTCTTCTTCCTCTTCTTCAATCTTTCTTTCAATTAATTTTTCATCTAAAGGTGCTAGGTGCCTAGATTGTAACTGTATTCCTTGACGATCTGCCATTAAAATCGCCCTTAATTCAGATAATGTTAAGGACCAGAAATTACTTTCAATCTCTAATGATTTACAAAACTCAGGTCGTATTTCTTTTAAAAAATTGATAAAAGTAAATATAATAACTTCCTGAATATTTTTTTCTAGAAATTCTTCGGTTAGAACTTGCATAACTCCTCCATTAGCTTCTATGAGAATTTTGTGTTCATCGGGAATTTCGCTCTCGTCTTTTTCTACTATGGCAAGAACTGTAAAAGGGGCTATATCTGACCTGCGTTTTTCAAAGAATAAATTTATACTTTCCTTAAGTTTCTTGTATAAATCAGAATTTTGAGGATAATATATAAAAAGACCACATGTTACTCCAATATATGCTGATTTGTTTAAATCTTCAAAATTTCCCCTTAAACGGTATTGTGACCAGACTTCCCACTTAACAATTGCCATTTCTTCATCTGGGAAGTCTCCCAACTGGAAAAAAGCCCAATAAAACTCAGGTCCAAAGTAATTTTCATCTAATTTTTTTGTGGAATTCCAATATTCTGCGAGTTTTTGGAAAATTTTTGCGCCAGGACCTTCTGAAATGACCAATTTAAATGTAAGATAGTTCAATTTTTTTCACTGCATTATTGAATTTTTTTTGTCTGATATAATTTTTGCGTTTATCAAAGGATTGGTATATCTTAAAAAAGAATAATAAAATTCTCAATATTTTTCTCCTTTCAAGTTTTAATCAAGAATCGATTGTCATATAAAGCTTAAAATTAAAAATAATAGAGTTTGACCTACTAAAGCGAGAAATGGATTATCCCATGAGTGAGGTGAAAATGCTTCAGCTAAAGTCATCAGAATCGGTATTGCAATCATTGCAAATATAAATTGGATTGGATTGAAGGAAGGTCCGAAAACAATAATTGTTATCAATGATGTAATGAAAACACAAGCACTTCCTTCAATACTGCGTTCATATTTTTTCTTTGAGAATAACGCATAGGTTTTATATTTATGTTTACCGAAACGAATTCCGACAGGTTCTGCTAATCCATCCCCTACTCCATTAATAATCATTATGATAAAAATAAGTTCCATTCTATTTATTGAAATAAGATATGAATTAAAAGGAATTGAAACTATAAAGTTTGCCGCTGATTGGGTAGAGATCCATAAAAGAGTATTAGGACGATCTTCTGGTCTATCTATGCTTAGAAATGCTGTATTAATAATCTTAGATCGTTCGCGAATTGGTTTTAGAAATATTAGAAAGTAAAATAAACCCAGTAAAAGTCCTAATGCAGAAAAGAATAAATCTCCTTCAGAATTACTAACCGTATCAGCATCTTCGGTGCGTTTTAAAATCATATCCAATAAATATGGAAGGATTAGAAGAGTAAAATGATTGATTTTTCTTGTATAGTTTACCTTAACATTTTTCTTTAAAACCAGTAAACCAGATAGGTACCAAACAATAAAAATTATAACCATTTTTATGAGTTGGGCCATAAATAAATCTATAATAATATTATCAGACATCTATTTCCGTTTCTCTTTTAATTTTTTTTGTCTTTCTTTGATTTTTTCTATTAATTTCACCATTTCTTCCCTATTTAAGGATTTTTGATTAGAAATGAACTTAATTACAATATCCAGTTCATTTTTTGCTACGATTAAATTATCCAATCGGTTTTCAATCATTGAGATTTCATGGTTTATATTCGAATAAATTTCTTTAAAGTAATTTTCCACTTCTGATTTGGATTCTGATTCTTCTAAATATACCAATGCTCGCTCAAAAATCACTTCACAAATAGATAAATCTGCATATTTATCAAAAGGAGCGAGTTCTGCCATATTTGCAAATCTAACGCTCCATTTTTCCTTAAGACGCCCAAGATATTCCCTTCCAAATTCAGACAATTTATAAAGAGTTTGAGTTCTCCCTGATATTTTGGAAGTTGATACATATACATAACCCGGTTCAATCATTGTTGCGATCAATCTATTTGCACTGGTCCTTGGAAATTTATATTTACTATTTAATTGATATGCGGTAATTCCATCAGGATTTTCTGAGAGTATTGTAAGTAGAAAGAAAATCTTTAAATCATTGAAAGTTTCTGGATCAAAAGGAAATGGTGGGTGTTGGGGTGGATGCCCAGGATGTCTAAAATTAGATTGAAATCCAAAATTCGGTGGTGGAGGGGGAGGTGGAAAAGATGATGGTGGTCCATTACGACGCGAGAAATTAAAATTTCGATTAAACATATATTTCACTTTATACAAATATATGACCAATTGGCCATATCCTTATATGACAAATTAGACATATTTCTATTTAAATTCTTACGATTTTAGAATATCAACTTTTAAATATGAATACGTATTCATATAATTAGTTTAATTTTTGATTTCATATTCGTAAAATATAAAAAAAAACTAATGATTAAAATGATTAATAAAAATGTTAAAATTGCTATTCCTACTACAACATCAGATGGGTTAAATGCCCAAGTAACAAGGCGTTTTGGTAGATGTCCTTTCTTTGCATTAGTATCTGTTGAAAATGGAGAAATAAATGAAGTTAATGTTATTGAGAATTCAGCTTCAAAAGCTATGGGTGGTGCAGGCCCTATGGCTGTACAATTAATTGTTGGATCAGGAGCCACAGTTGTAGTCGGGGCAGATTATGGTCCGAATGCAATTGGGGCTTTAAATCAAGGAGGAGTATCCTCTTATGGATATCCAGAAGATCCTAACATTACTGTAAAAGCAATAATAGACCTCTATCTTCAAGATAAATTACCTTTGATAACTACCCAAACTTCTGCAGGTCATGTTGGTATGGGCAGAGGACAAGGTAGAGGACAAGGTAGAGGTAGAGGTAATTTTTAAAATAAAACAATACAATATTAACCACTTAGAAAGGAAAAAAGAATGACTCAAATTCTCTCAGAGGTCAAAAAGATTTCAGTGACTGGTGGAAAGGGCGGAACTGGTAAAACTCTTATTGCAGTAAATCTCGCTGTTTACTATGCCCAACTTGGATATAAAATTCTTCTGATCGATGCAGATGTCGAAAATCCCAACTCTAATATTCTATTGGGGAAATCTCTAACTGATACTGATGTAAAAAGGGCTCAAATTGATATGTTCGTGCCACAATTTTCCACAGATAAATGTACTAAGTGTGGAAAATGCCGTGATGCTTGTTATCGTCATGCAATCCTTCAATTTTCAGATCATTTTCCTTCTTTAATGGAACCAATGTGTTCTGGATGCACGATTTGTCAACGAGTATGCCCAACAGATGCAATATCTCCGGGAAAACGTTCGATCGGTTCCAATTATTTCATAAATAATATTTCTGATAACCTAGATTTATTAGTAGGAGAACTAAACCCTGGTGAAGCAATGTCTGTGTTAATCGTTGAGAATTTAATTGAAAAATCATACGAACTTCACAAAGAATATAGTTATGATATAATAATTACTGATACTGCTCCAGGAGCTCATTGTGATGTTGAAAAGGCACTCAGCTTGGCAGATCTAACTTTATGTGTTACAGAACCGACACCCTTTGGTGAACATGATCTGAAACGTATCTTGCGATTAATTCAATTATCTGGACAAAATGCAGAAATAATTCTAAATCGATCTACTTTAACTGACTATAAAGAGCCAATTCTAAAGGTTGCTTCTGATTTTAATATCAAAATTTTAGGCGAAATTCCAATTGATAATATTGTAATAGAAGATTATGCAAAAGGAACACCGTTTATTCTCGATTCTCGTGAGTTTCCTGCAAAACAAGCTTTTCTTTCCATTCTTGCTATAGTTGAGAAAAAAATGAAATTGGAGATTTAAGATATGTCTTATCATTTAGGTATAGTATCGGGTAAAGGTGGTGTTGGAAAGACATCAATTACTGCTTCTGTTGCTTGTTTATTGGCGGAAGAAGGTTTACCTGTAATCGCGGTTGATACAGATGTGGATGCTCCAAATTTAGCAATTTTATTTCAAGCAAAAAACAATCAAGTACAAGAATTTAAAGTTCAAACAACTGAAAAGGCTAGTCTTATTCCAGATAAGTGTATACATTGCAAACTTTGCATAGATGATGCATTTTGCCATTTTGGTGCTTTGAAATGGGATGAAGAAAACCTAATCCCAATAATTGATTCAATTGCTTGTGAAGGATGCGGTGCTTGTAAATTATTTTGTCCAGAAGATGCCTTTGAAGTGGAACCTGTAAATAGCGGAACAATAAATCACCTAAAATCTATCTATGATTTTGATGTAATAACTGGAGAAACTATTCTCGGAGCTCAAACAAGTGGAAAACTCGTTACAGAACTCCGAAAATATGCAGATGAAGTTGCTAAAAAAGAATCAAAAGACATTATGATCATTGATGGCCCTCCTGGCATAGGATGTCCTGTGATTGCAATGTTATCTGGTTTAAATTATGTGATTGTGATTATTGAACCCACAACCGCTGCTCTACACGATGCAGATCGGGTAATTTCGGTAATAAACAATTTTGAAATTCCTTTTGGAATTATTATCAATAAATCTGATATGTACACAGAAGGAAATAAGCAGATTAAAGAATATCTCAATGAAAATAATATTGAGTTAATAGGTGAAATCCCACTGGATTCAAAATGGCCTTATTCCATTGCTAAGGGCATTCCCATAATAAAAGATCATCCAAATGGAATTTCAGCTCAAAATTTAAAAGAAATAAGTAAGAAAATTGTAGTAAAAATAAAAGAAAATAAAAGAAAATAATAAAAAATAAAGGAAAAAGGAAAAAAAAAATCGGTGAATTAAAAATGAAAAAAATCGCAATTGCTACAGATAGTGGAATGGTTGCCGGTCATTTTGGCAGATGTCCCCATTATACCATTCTTGATTTAGATGGTGAGAAAATAAGTAATAAAGTGGAAATACCAAATCCGGGCCATAGTACCGGATATATTCCAAAATATTTACATGAGAAAGACATTAATGTCATTATTTCTGGAGGCATGGGTAGACGGGCTATAGATCTTTTTAATCAATTTAATATTGAACCAATTGTTGGTGTTAGTGGAACGATAGATAATTGTATCAAAGAAATTCTAGATGGAACTTTAAAGGGTGGTGAGTCTTTATGCAGTCCTGGTGGAGGAAAAGATTATGGGATTGCTAAAGAAGATGCTGGTCATTTTGGTCATAATCATCACCATCATAATGAATAATTTTTTGAATCCCTAATCATTTAAAGAAGTAATAAAATGAGTACTAAAAAAATAGCTTTTCCTGGAACAGTTGAAGGACTTAATGGTGAATTAGTTGGACATTTCGGGCATAGTCCCACGTTTTGCACCATAGAATACGACGAAAATACTAAAGACGTAATAAATGTTGAAGTAATACAGAATTCTCCCCATAAATCTGGTGGGTGCATGACGCCAGTAATGCTACTGAAAAATAAAGGCGTAACAGAAGTTGTAGTTGGTGGGATTGGTCATAATCCATTGATGGGGTTTTTAAAAGTAGGAATTGAGCCTTTTCGTGGAATTCAAGGTACGATAAAACAAAATTTTGAAGCTTTTAAGCAAAATCAATTACCAAAACTATCTCAAGGCACTTGTCAAGATTAAATTTTGAAAAAACTTTGAGATAAGTTAATTTTTTTTCTAAATCTCTAAAAAAGATGTGATTTTATGAGTCCTAAAAAACTTCTAAGAAATGTAGATAAGGAATCCTTACGCAAAATTAAGTTAAGATATAATAATATTACTAAGAATAAACCTGATTCTACACCAGTAATTTTGAATTTGGAAGAATATGAAGCACTTCGGCTAAATGTTTATAGAGGTTTGCCTCAAGGACAATGTGCAAATGAGTTAAATATTTCGCAACCAACTTTTTCAAGAATTCTTTCTTCAGGAATCAAAAAATTGGTGGGCGCTATTGTTGAAGAAAAAGATTTTGAAATTGTATGGGGGAATATAACCTATAAAGATTGGGGAGGCTGGGGTTGTTGGGACTGTAACCATGAGTGGCAAGAAGATTCTGCTGAAATTAATTGCCCAAAATGTAATTCTTCCAAAATTTTTAGATTAAAAAAATTAGTGACTTCTTATTCTCCAACCAATTCAAATTAGAATATTTTCTGGTCTTTTTTGCAAGTCATTTTTCCAAATCCGAAAATTAGGGTTCACATTATCAATCCAATCTAAAATAATGGAGTTTGATTTTATTTTCTTTATCATTGTTTCATCAAAAGTTGCGAATATATCACAATTTACTACAGCCAGATAAAATAACTCACAATCAATTGAATCAGAATGAATTCTTCTTAATTCTAAAATTATTTCAGATTCAGAAAGATGTTCCCACCAGGTTATTATCTGAAATTTTGTTGAATTAACAAGAGTATTAATACCTTTTTGTATCTGATCCATTGATAGACTTATTTTTTTTTGTAAAATGAGTCTCATCGATTTTGTGAAGATTTCAAATAAAGATAGATCTCCGTAATAAAGGTCATAATTCTCATTCTCAAGTAATTGTGATATATAGGATTTTGTCCACAATTCATTAATCTCAATATCGATTAAGGGGAAGAGATAGGTTGAATCTAATAAGACTTTCAATCAAATTCACTTTTAAGTTGTTTTAGAGCATGATATGAGATTTTCGCTGATGCTGGTTTATTAAGAATTTCGTCTACTGATTCAAGTTTTTGAATTATCATTCGATTTTTATATACTTTTACCAATATAGGCTGGTTTGAGGTAAAACCCAAAGTTTCTCTCACTTCTTTCGGAGGAAATATTTCTCCTTTAGATCCAATTTTCAAAATATATTGGTTTTCCATATATAATCTAATCACTCGAAAAAATATAAATTTTTCGAGTATACTAAAATTTAGAAATAAATCATCCAAAATATTATAATATAATTTATTTTAAAAACACAGATAAAATTCTATTGGGATCTATAAATTCATTAGATTCATATTAAAATATAATAATTAAATGCTTTTTGCCAAAATAGCATAATGTGGGGTGCCCCGAAGATCTATTCCTATCAATCCAATTTTTGATCCATCAATCTGATTCTTATATTGCTTTATATACTTGGTTAATTCTACGGTAGAACAAAAATATGGTTTAATTACTTTAGAAATGAAATTTTTATAGAATGGACATTGTATTAAATCAGGTTTAGGCATTTTAATTGCTGAATAATCTTTTTTTAATTGACAAATCATCCAAACTGCTATTTGATCATCAGGCAATTTTTCATAAACCTTGCTTAATGGATTATAAAATTGAAATGAATATTCTAGATCTATTGATTTCCGAGTAAATGAACCAACTATTCTAATACTTTCAGGATGATTATTAAAGCTTAATTGATTTATTAGCAAATCTGGGTGATAAAGACCGAGTAAAATTACCTTCTGCTTTGTCTGTTGTGAATTTTTATTATTATTCCTTATTTTCTCTATTTTATGGTAGAAACTAAACGAAAAAATTGATCCCAATATGATCCAGTTATGATTTCTTATTGAATCATCTGGATTTTCTAATACCCTCAATATATTTGTTTCGTTAATTTCTGCTGCTGGATTGTTAATTATTATATTATATGGTTTTTCTCCTATTTTAGCTCCAAGTATCGACAGGTTAAGATTTTGCTCTGTATCCTCCAGAATTTTTATGGTTTTTATGTTTACTAAGGGGATATTCTTTCCAGATGGTAATAAAATTCCATTATTCTTCAAAATTCTTAAAATAAATTCTACCCAATTAGGAATTTTCAATTTATTTATCATTTCAATTGAAAATGGAGACACTACCCTCTTAATTTTTTCATTCTTTTTTGAAATCTTTGGAAGATCATATTGAAATTCTTGATTTGAAGTCCTTTTATGTGCTAAATCGCTTAAACTGACTTTATTCACTTGAGTATATATAAAATCGCTAATAGAATCATCCCATTGATAATCTGGAAAAGTCGTTCCCATTAACCAATTAAAAGTGGAAAGTATTGATGTTGGGCTGGTATCAAATACTATCCATTTTCTAAATAAATCCTCAGCAACAATTGCAGTTGTCCCTGAACCACTGGTCGGGTCTAAGACAATATCACCTGGTTTCGTGGTCATTGCCATACATCTCCGAATTACCTTAGGATTTGTATGAACTGTATAATGCTTTTGCGCAGCAAACGTGCTTGTAGAAGTATCTGTCCAAAGATTTGTCAGGATCATAACAGGAAAATCCTTTCCATAACGTTTGCCATATAATTTTCGATTAATTTCGTGTATTCTATCAAGTTCTATAAGTCGTATTAATGCGGGTTTATTCCATCTCCATTCAAATCCATCTGGAGGTAAAAATATCTTGCCTTTGAAATCAACCGAATAATTACGATCAATTCTTAAAGATTTTATAGGTTTTATTCGCTTAACTAATTCTTGTGCTTTAAATTTTCTGATTTTTCCTGATTTAGGGTTAGTATCTGAATACGTAAACGTTTTTGATGATTTTTCTTCAGATCGCTCACAAAATAATTTACGACGGAAAATTTTGGATTTATCTTTGGCATACCATAAGAGATAATCTGAAACACTTTTAATCTTATTTGTGCTTATTGCAGTTCTGAACGTAATTTGACTAACAAAGTTTTCCCCGCCAAAGATTTCATCTAATAAACATCTAACATAATGAACATTATCATCGCCAATTTGAAGGAATATGGAACCTGAAGGATTAAGAAGCTCACGGCATAAAAATATTCTTTCGTGCAAATATTCTAGGTAGGATATTAATCCATTCTTCCATGAATCAATATAACCTTCTGTTTTTTGACTTCCTGAATGAAATTTTGCGTTAAATTCGATTCCAAAAGGAGGATCGAAATAAATCATTTGAATTTTTTCTCTAAACCCACTTTTTATTAGATTTGCCATTCCAATTAAAGAATCCGCATGGATCATTCGGTTTATCGATTCATTTTCCTTTTCTTTTTGAAATGCTTTTTCATATGCTGAGTAAAATCGAATATTTTGATCAGTTTTAATTAAATTTGGTTGGATTTTCCTAAGATTGGTTAATATTTTTGTTGAATTAAACGTTAACACTGGTTTTATTTCTACTTTTGGAACTTGGAACTTATTTTTTGGACGATTCACCCAAATTAACTCTGGAATTTTTTCGTTTTTATGAGATGGAAACGAAAATGAAAGAAAATTTGAATCATCCATACTTATTCACAGCTTAAAATTATTATTAAAAATGTGTTATTAAGATGATTCCTACTAGAAAAATCAAAAAGTTCATTCATTCAATTAAAAAAATTCTTAATAATCAAAAAAATGAAAGTTCTACTAATCTTATTTCAGAGTATTTAATTATTAGTGAATTTATCGAAACCAGAAAATGGCTACAACATCTTCAAGAACCTATAATATTGGAATTAAAAAGAGATTTTTGGGATATTTGCTTAGATGAAGTTAATTTCTATTATGATTATAAATCTCTTAATAAACTTAATACAGAGTTATCAAATCAACTTAAAAATACTGTAATCGAGATCTTTACTATTGACCAAACTTTTTCTACTGAAGATCCGCTTCTAAATGATCCAATTCTAACCGATATTCAAAGTTTAAGTAATATATTACAATATTTTCATTTCATTACAAACGATGAGGAAGAAGAAAATAGCCAGAAAGCAAGTGGGTCCTATTATACTCCACCTGGTGTTATTTTATATATCTTAAATAGATTAAAAAACGACATTCTAACGAATACGGATATATCTGATAATATACGAATTTTAGATTATTCATGTGGTATGGGAGCTTTTCTGATTTATGCAGCAGCGTTTGTTTCTCTTCAAAATTTTAATAATATTAATTTTTCTTATTGGGGTTTTGATAATGATCCTTATATTATCGAAATTTGCAAATATTTGCTGAAATTATTGAAATTCCACCCCAAATTTGGTAATATGTTCCAAAAAATCTCTTTTCTTCATATAAACTCATTGGAATCATTAAAAGAAAATCAATGGAGAGATCTTTTGCCAAAATATTCTAAAAACAATATTAAAATTCCACCAAATTTCAATGAAGAAGTTGTAGATATAATAATCACAAATCCTCCGTATAAAAGTTGGGGATTAGGGCGCGTTGGAACACTTCAAAGTGATCTCACAGAAAAATATCGAAAAAGGTTTTCTACTGCTGAATATAAAATAAGTTATTATGCTCTTTTTATAGAAAGGGCATTACAACTTCTTAAACCTGGTGGTTGGGGCGCTTTTGTTTTACCAGACAGCTTTTTAATGGGAAAATACTATCAAAAACTTCGAAATTTCCTATTATCTAAAAGCATTTTGCTCGAAATTTGTTTATTTGAAAAAAATTTCTGGTCTCAAATAGTGGGGCTTCCGGTTATTTTGATTTTGCAAAAAAAACCAAACGATACGAATAAAATCGAAGGTTCTATGCGTTCCATAAGGTGCAATCTTAAAAATGATGAAGTTTGTATTCTCCAAGAATACAAGATGGATCCTAAGTTATTCGATAATCAACCGAAAAAGAGATTTCGGCTATTCTTCTCCAAAGAAACAGAAAATTTTACCATAGAATTTAAAAAAAACTCGATTCCATTTAAAAAATACTTTGAAATACATCATGGAATAAGATCACGAACAGGAATTGGAAAAGAACGAATTACATCTCAAATGAAAAAAAATCATTATTGGAAACGTGGTTTAATATCAGGAAATTCAGTTGTTCCTTATTTTATTCACTATCAAGGTCATTTTATAATTGTAAAACCAGAAATGCTTTTTTCCGGAGGATTTAATGCATCTCAGATAAAAGAAGAGAAAATTATCCTGCGTAGAACTGGGGATAGACTAATTGCTGCAGTTGATACTAATGGTTTTTACCATTCAAATACTCTTCTATATTTGGTTACGAGAAAAGATGTTATTTCGCCAATTTCACTTTATGCTCTTTGTACAATTCTAAATTCTGCTATTTTCAATCGCTATTATCAGCTTATTACCCTAAAAAAAGGTAGAACGTTGCCTCAAGTAGAAATTGATACATTAGATGAATTACCGCTAAAGATAGATGAAGCATTATTACAGCAATTAGATGGAGTTGGTAGAATTATTCATAGAATTCGAAAAACAAATCAAATTCATCCGTTAAACAAAGAAGACCAAGCAGATATTGATGAATTATTTATGTTAGTTGAAAAAACTATAGAAAATTTGTATTTATCTTAAGAAAACTGTTTTATTTTAAGAAATTGATTTGTATAATTTCTTCACAGGTTTTCTAAAAATCAAAATAATTAGGATCAAACCAACTGCGCTACCAACAAATACTCCCAAAACTTGACCTTCAAAATAGGTGAAAAGTATATTGGTCAAAATTAAAAAGGCGAATAGCAGCCCAAGTAAAACCAAATACATCAAAATTACTTTCATAAAGTTCATGCTAAGTAAATTTATGCTTTTAGGTTCTTTTTTCTTGCATTTGGAATAATTTTTCTCATAACATTCAAGTTTTTCTTCATCGGTTACCATGTCTGGACAAAATTTACACTTTTTTGGCAATACGGCATCAATTATGTCTATAGACGCATTGGCATTAATGTTCATTATCTCTTGTTGTATATGAAAAATTTCATTTTCCTGTTCGATAATGAGTTTTTCTGCGCCTAATTGTTTCAATAAAGTTAATTTTTGCATGTTTTCTTGAAGTTCATGTAGTTTTTCACTGATATCAGGCATAATAAATCCCTTGCAAATTCTTGTATATGAGAAAAATGCTCTATTTAATTGAAGTTATGGTTACTTATTAAAATCAGTTACTGTAAAAATTTCAAAAAATAAGTAAAATAATTATAAAATAGAAAATTTAGAAATTATCCATTAACTTGATTTTTGAAGATCCAAATTATATAAATGGATTAAAGTTGTATTTTTCATGAAAAATTAAAATCAAAGTAAATTTACTTAAATAAGCATTTGATTGAACGCAATATTTAAATTTTGGCTATTTAAATGAACGCAATATTTTTATAGTCTTTCTGTATAATATGAGTAGAATCAAAATCTTATGTTATTAACAAATTTATACTAATCGATATTTGTTTCACATTAAATAACTTATAGAATTGAATTAAATCTATATTTTATAGCAAATTTTGTTGATAAATCTATAAAAAGATTTATTACTATCCTCAGTTTTTCCGTTAAATAGCATATTTACAGAATTGTCTGTACGTCTTAATAAGGTTTGATCAATATGAAAATGGATAATAAAAAGTATTTAGGAGCTTGTTTAGAAGATTGTGTTCATACTGCAGGGATATTGAATTATTTTCAAATTATTTCTGATTTAGGATATGAATATAAATTCCTTGGACCTGCTATTAAAATTTCTGAAATTGTAACACAAATTAAAAAGAGTAATGCAAAAAATATCGCAATATCTTATCGTTTAACTCCCGAAACTGGAAAAAAACACATAGAAAATTTCATTAATACTATAAAACGAGAAAAATTAACTGATCGCAATTATTATTTAGGAGGATTACCTGAATTAATAAAATATTCAAAGACAAAGGATTTTTTTAAGGATTGCTTTGTTGGTGGAGAAAGTTTTGACTTAATAATTTCTCACTTACGCGAAACTAAAACGGAAGATAATACTGTATCATCTTACCCATCAGATTTAATTTCTCGAATTCGATCAAATTCCCCATATCCAATTATTAGAGCACATTTTGGACTCTCATCTTTAGAAGAAACAAAAAAAGGAGTGAAAAAAATTGCTGATGCTAAAGTTTTAGACGTAATTTCTATTGCTCCAGATCAAGCTTGTCAAGAAAATCTACATCATCCAGAAATTATTGGTAGTATTTCTAAAGGTGCAGGAGGGGTCCCTATTCGAAAGAAACAAGATCTGATTGATCTTTATAAGAATAGCCAAACTGGGAATTTTCCCTTATTGAGAATTTATTCAGGAACTCAAGATTTAATTCAAAGCGCAGAACTTTTTCATGATACTATCAACAATGCTTGGGCAGCTATTCCGATATTTTGGTATTCTCAATTAGATGGAAGAGGTCCAAAACCCTTATTTGAATCTATTACTGAGCATTTTGAAGCTATAAAATGGCACGCAAAAAGAAATATCCCCGTGGAAGTAAATGATCCTCATCAATGGGGTTTAAGAATGGCTCCAGATCATATTGTTGTTGCTGATGCATATATTTCTGCTTATGTAGCTAAAAAACTTGGAGTTAAAACTTATATTGAACAATTTATGTTCAATACTCCTGCTGGGAACACATTAAATATGGATTTAGCGCGTGTTATAGCAATGAAAGAAATTGTTGAACCTTTAATTGATAAAAATTTTGAAGTTTTAAGGGAAACTCGCGCTGGGTTGGCCTATTTTACTCAAAATGAAGAAATCGCAAAAGGGCAATTATGTGCTTCAACTATGATTCAGATGAGCATACAACCGCACATCATGCATGTAGTAAGTTATTGTGAAGCAACTCATACAGCTTTACCGGAAGATATTATTGAAAGTTGTACGATTTTAAAACGATTAATACAAGATTCGGTAGTAGGGTTACCTGATTATGCAAAGGATCCCCTTATTGAAAATAGGAAAAATGAGATTTTACAAGAAGCCCAAGTTCTTCTAGATTACATAATTAAATTGGGGCTCTCCCAAGGTTATGAGGATCCTTTATTATCTCCAAAATTTCTTACTATTATCGTACAAAAAGGGATCTTAGATGCTCCCCAACTAATAAGTAATAAATGGGCTTTAGGGAAAATTAAAACACGTATTATAAATGGAAAATGCATGGTTGTTGATTGTTCAGATTCTCCAATATTCGAAAAATTACGCTTAAGTCAAATCGATGATATATTTTATAATGAATTTAGTGAAGAAGTCCAATCATTATCAATAAAGGAGGTATAAATCTATGGAAAACTCAAATTTTAATATTGCAATTATAGGAGCGGGAAATGGTGGAAGAGCTTTCGCCGTTTATTTAAGTCGGTTGGGTCATGATGTGACTCTTCTGTATAGAAATTCAAAATATGTTGAAAATATAATAGATAGCAAAACAATCCTATCCTTTGGTTATATATCAGGGTCTCATAAAATAAAAATGATTACAAATAACTATAAAAAAGCAATAGAGAATGTTGATATCATCTTATATGTGGTTCCTGCATCCGCACATCTTAGTATTACAAAAGAAATTCTCCCATATCTGAAGGACAATCAGATAATAATACTAAATCCTGGAAGAACTTGGGGGGCGATCGAAGTATACAATACAATAAAAAAACATCGACCTAAACTGCAAATTCATGTAGGAGAAACACAAACTTTGTTGTTTACTTGTAGAAAAATTCATGATTTTGGAGTTTCCATATTAAAAATTAAAAATTCAGTCGATTTCTGTTTTTATCCCGAAGAAGATAATGAATTACTTTTTCCAATTATTAATTCAATATTTCCCGAATTTAATCTTGTCAATGATATTAGAGAGACTAGTCTAAATAATATGGGCGCTGTAATCCATCCGGTTATAACTGTCCTAAATGCAGGTTCAATTACTCGAAAATCTCAATTCCATTTCTATGAAGAAGGTATTTCTAGAAATATTGCAAATTTAGTTGAAAAAGTCGATCAAGAAAGGTGTAAAATTTTAAGATATATAGGAATCAAACCAACAACTCTTATAAAATGGGCAAATAAAGTATATGGCTGTAATGCTACTGATTATTATGAAGTTTTTCATCAAATAGAGAGTTATAAAAATATTAAAGCCCCTATGAGTTTAAGAGTTAGATATTTAACAGAAGATATCCCAACAGGGTTAGTTCCACTATCCTCGATCGGTAAATACATATCAATATCAACCCCTAATATTAATTCGGTGATTGTATTAGCTAATACTTTACTAAACACAAATTTTTATAAAAATGGTCGAACAATTGAGAAATATCCTGCTTTAAAATCACTCTTGACTAAAAAATGGGTTAGTAAAATCCCTGAATATTCCAGTACATTATTGCAAACACGGAATCCGATATTTTACAATAATTTTGAATAAAATTAACTATTCTTTTTTTTCTTTTCTTTCATTTGATTAGCAAATATATATGCCGCAATCAATAGAGTAATAAGAAAACATCTTATGATCAATACAGAAACTACTGAAGTCGCTCCATTAAATAATTGAATTATATCATATATTAGATACAGGAATACAACAGGAAATACTGTGATAATCAGAATTCCCTTTCTTTCAATAGGTTTTAGTAAACCACATAGTAATAAAATTGTCCATCCGATCATTAATGCTGTTCATAACATCATTACTGGTTGTGTAATGCTACTCGAAAGTGGGATATTTTGATTTTCACAATTTCTTCTTTAGATTTATTATTGGATGAGATCAGACATAAGGTCAAGTAAGGATAAATTAGAAGATAATGAATTCTTGTAGATAATTTTTTAAATATATTTTTATACATGTCTATTGAAGTTAAATATGTTGAATGACAGAAAACATAGTTTAGAGCGATTGCAAAAAGATAATTTAACAAATATAACTAAACAATCTCAAATCGAATCATATTTTAGTTTCCTAAATCCTAAATCGAAAAAACGAAATATTCTAATTTTAATATTTGGGATTATAAATTTCCCATTTATATTATATGGGATCATCATTTTTCCAAGTAAATTATTTATTATAAGTACAGTATGGAAAATTATCTTAGTGGGAGTGTTTACAGCGATTTTTATATTAAATATAATTCTTTTTTTACAAAAGAAGCCTTCGTTTCGCTTTTTAAGCTATACCTTAGTTGTTTTAAGTATGGTGTGCCTTGTAATACCAATCCCAATTAATGATGAAGGATATTCTATCCTCTTTAGTTCATTAGGTTTATTCATTCTCTGGGGATTTGTAATTCTTGTAGATTTCATTTTTACAATAAATTACCTAACAATTGAATATTCTAAAGAACGATTTATGAACCCAATGATTCGTAAAAACAAATGGCGGAATTTCAGTAGATTAGGTTATGATGATTGGGAGGATACATGATTTTTATTATTGAAAAATTTTTCATTTGAAAAAGACAAAAACGCTAATATTATTGTGAGATTTTAATCTTTATTAAATTAATTAGAAATCTCTATTTGATGACATCTGTAAAATTCATCAAAAAAATTTTTATTTTAACTTAATAGATAATGGAGAAGTTCAAAAAATTAAATTTTCACAATTTCTTCTTTAGATATGTTATAATAATCGCTATGGCAAATGAACCTATTAACAAAGCAAAACTGAGATCATAACCAATAATAGAGTTACTTTCTACATCATTATATTCATCCAAAGCCTGGGTCATGAGATCAATATATTCCGCCCAACGTGCTGCACCTAAATGCCATAAAGCTTTCAGTTGAAGAGATTGTGCATTTTCAAAACGTGTATTCAATTCTGTAGAATTGGATGCTTTATTATGCAGAAGAATCGCTTGCCAAACTTGATCAGTTATGTTAAAAGCTTCATCAACCGTGCCAATGGGGCCATTAATAGCTTTACTTGAGAGATCCCAATCATTACTAACATCGATCATAAATCCAACAGAAGTATCAGTTGGTGCCCAGTAAGCAATGACTCCAGAATCCGGTGCAAAACCCTCTATTTGGCTATTAGGAGTTTCATCCTCTATACTTGCACAATAAGCGGTCACATATGACAAAAAACAGGTAAAAATAGAATTAGTCAATTGAAATGTTTCTGAAACAAATTTTGCCATTCCCGGTTCCACTCGTACCCATCCATAAGGGTGTAAGTAACATTCTGTAATAAAATGAGTGGGATATATCATTAATATTCGTGCTGGAATACCACTAGCACGCATCATTGCTGCTGCAAGATTTGCTCTGCCTGTGCATACAGCTGTTTCTCTTCGAAGAGAATTTAATGCATCCTGGGAATAATTATTAATATCTATTGAATAGTCTATCCCATTTGTTGTGTAATTTATGATTTTTCTCGTTATTTCAATTGCATCAGTTTCATTAATGGTTAATTCTAATGCCTTTTCTTGGATTTCTGATGCATTCGATTGAATATATTCCGAAGACTCAAGCCAAGGGATCACTTCATCAGGTAATTCATCTACACTAGCTTTGACAATCGAACTGGGTAAAGCCTCTTCATGATTATATCTAACAAAAGTACTAATTTTCCAATATATTTTGTAAATGCCACTCTCGGGAATATCTATAAAATTAACCTCTAATAAATAATTATCCCCTGAAAAATCTTCTGTGTTGATTCTATAATCTTTAATAATTTCATTTGGGGTAGACCATACATTCAATAAGAGAACTGGACATTGGTGCGCATTCACAATGGGGATGTGAATGAACCATTTTGATACGTTCGTTGGTATATCAAGAATTTCTATTTGATAACATCCAGTAAAATTCATCAACACAACATTACCAGTAACTTCAATACCTGAGTGGGGTATATTAAGTTCTTCATCTGACATTTTTTCATTCAAAAGGATAGATGATGTATTATTTACGTGAATTAAAAATAAGAAAATTATTAAAAATGAAAGATAAAATCGGAAATTCATTTGCTTTTTCATGTTTCAATCTTAAAACTCTGTAATTAAAAATTTTTTTCTTAATTTTTCCGAAAAGAAAAAAGAATTAAAAAAAGGGAACACAGCTAAGTTTTACTAATGACTTGGGTGTGGCATGAATTTATATAACCACATTGCATATTCTCGTGGATTTCTGCTTTGAATAATTACTTTTCCTGGACCTGTTAATTGACACATAACACCTTCTCCAGATAACATAGTTGATTTCCAACCACCAACTCGTTTTATATCGAAGGTAACCGTACTTTCCATAGAAACAAGGTGTCCGTTATCACAGTTAAGTATCTGACCTGGTTTAAGGTTCCATTCAATGAAAGCTCCATTACCTCCAAGAAAAAGATCACCAGGGCTTTCAACTGCACTTATTGTTAAAGCAAATGCCCGTTCGCCACTAAAAAAGGTCTTTTTAAATCCAGTAAATCCTGTTGTTTGTGTTAAACCCACTGAACTAGCAAGATATCCTCCAGAAAATACAACCCAAGACGATCCTATTTCCATAGGTATATGCATGAGATCTCCTGGGAATGGAGGTGCCAAACTTATCCATCCATCATCGAGAGCGGTAAAATAGTTTAATAACATAGTTTCTCCCGCTAATTTGCGTTTTAAAGATTTTAAAATTCCTTTCTCAGCTTTTTTCGTTTCGATTTGAATTGTTGGTTCAAAAAACATCATTGCTCCTCGCTCTGTTTTGCATACTTGACCTTTTTTTAGCAATATCTTCAAGTATGAAAAAGTTGGGCGGTCTATAATCTCAAATTCAAATTCTTTACCTGTTATCATATAATATCACCTAATAAAAAATAGATTATTAGTGTGACAAACATATCTGGGAACTGAAATAAAAATTTTATGACAAAAAATTCTCTATTTAAAAACGACAATATATTCTTTGGCTAACAACAAACAGTGCTTATATTTATAACTTCTGTATGCGATTTCAACGATATAATTTAAATTTTCGAAGATGATATAAAATGTTAAGAAAAATACTCAGAAAACAAATTGTGTTGCTTCTTTTTGCTTTAATAATTTTACAAACCCTGCCTTTTAATTCAGAATTTTCAAGGATTTCAACTTCAGAAAACACAATTCAAACATCAGATACGTTTAAGCCTCAAATTGCGCCAGAAAATTCAGAAACAAATGCTGGACAAGATGTTGTTGACTATTTTCGACAGTTATTTCAAAATGATTGGGGTCTTGGTGAAGTTTATATTCCAGATGATGATGAAACTCGCCGAACTCAAAGTTACGATCGCGCGGGTAGTGGTTATGAACCGTTTCTAAAACAAGAAATTAATGGAACCATGGATATTACTCCGATTTTATCTCCGGACAATTCAGAAGCAGAAATCATCAATTTAATTAATCGAGCAACAACTTCTCTTAAAATAGAACAGATGTATTTTTATTCTTCTTTAACAGATATAATTGATGCAATCATAGAAGCTCAAACCGAACATGGCGTTGATTGCCAGTTAATCTTAGATGATTCAAATGCTGAATCAGATGCAACTGCAAACATTCTTACTCAAGAAGGGGTAGAAGTAAAAGTGTCAAATAGTTTAGTCCCGGTATATTTTGATACAATGCACAATAAGGGAATAATTGTTGATTCCGAAATTGTTTTAATTTCGTCCATAAACTGGAGCCCTACATCGCTTAGAGACAATAGAGAAGCAGGACTTATCATTGAAAATTCGGATGTAGCTGGATATTATGAAGCCTTGTTCGATCATGACTGGGACGTGTGCTTACCCTATGATCCAGATAATTCGTTCGGAGATGCATACAATTATGATCCTTCAAATAATCAAATATTAAATGATGGTAAAGAATTAAAAGAATTAAAAGAATCCAAAGAAACTAAAGAATCCAAAGAAATACTTGTAAAAAGCGATGATTTTAGCATTCCTGAAACATTTTCTGGAGATATGTCCGTAACGGTTATGTCTTCGCCTGACAATTGTTTTGATGTCGTAGCCAACTTACTTTCAATTGCTCAATCATCTATAGTTATCTCTGTTTATACCCTTTCCCAACCATATCTTTTAGATATCATCGCAGATAGAATTGCTCATGGTGTTGAAGTTAAGTTACTTCTCGAAAAATATCAAGTTGGCCCTTATGAACGCTCTTATAATCGGGGCGCTCTTTATAATTTCACACAATTGGGAGTTCCATCAGAATCAAATCCGAGTGAAAATTTATATGCACAAGGAAAGTGGGCTGATTCTGCCTTTCAATTTCAGCATTGTAAATATGTGATTATAGATGATGAGATTTTAATCCTCTCATCTGGTAATTTGAGCAGAGCTAGCATTCCAAAACCTCAAGATGATGGTGATGTTGATGGAAATCGCGATTGGTGGGTTGTTATTTATGGAAGTGATCCCCAAGATCTCATTCCCCAAGATACAAGTCCTACAAATTTTATAGTGGGATATAATTTTGAAATATTACTCGTTTTTACGCTTATAGGAATGGTCGGTCTTTCAAATCTGATAATCTATAAAAAAAAATTTGCTAAAAGCCGATGAAGCATAAATATCTAATGCATAAAGAAAAGAATAAGC
>JAUWOE010000233.1 GCA_030612265.1 Promethearchaeum sp. | reverse complement strand
GAATCAAATAGATTTCGAATGCAGATAGTTCAATTTTTAGTGTTCGCATTAGAATTGAAGGGGTTCTTGACTGCCTTGTTATTATTTTAAAAATCCTATTGACAAAGAAATCAAAGATCTATATAAAAATATTCATTGCCTGTTTCTTATTGTAAAATTATTTTTATCAGCTTTTTTCGTTGTAAATTGAGCTTTAGATCCACAAATGAAAATTTTATAAGTTCAAAAATAATAGTGGAACATATTTTTAGATTTTCAAATAAGGTGATTATTAATGAATAATGTAGCAAAAGATGAAAAAGACCAAGAGGTCAATAATTGGATAAATCAAGGAAATTCAGATTATAGCTTGGGACGATTTAAAAAGGCGATTAAAAGTTTCGACAAAGCAATAAAAATAAATCCAAAAAATGAGGAAGCATTGTACAATCGTTGAAATACATTACTTTGCCTGGAACGCTTTGAAGATGCCATTGAGTGTTACCGCAAGTTGTTAGCGATCAATCCTAATTACGCAGAAGGATTTTATAACCGCACTTGTACTGAATCATTGCAGAAAAAGGAAAAATTAGCATTGAAGGATTTGAAGAGAGCAATTGAATTAAATATTGAATTAAAAGAAGATGCTAAATCAGATGAAGATTTTGACAATATTAAAGAAAGCGAAGAATTTAAAAGAATAATTGGAACACAAGATTAATAAAATGAATTGATATTTAGACAAAAAACGGCCTCCTTTATTTTTTAATTCTTCCAATATCAAATCTTACTTAATAATTACTGAAAATGAAATTTTTTCCAATCAATCCGCCGTAAATAAGCAGGTTGTTGGTATTAAATATGAAAGGAAAAAGAATTCTTCTTTGAACAAAGAAGATATTTCACTAAAATATATAAAAGAAGCAAAATTTCTTTCAGTATCACTTTTCCTAACAGGAATATTTGCAATTGCAGGAGCATTTTATCGATGGGGAGATGGTTCAATTTTTAATGCTCCCCCCCGAACGGATCTTCAGCTTTATATAGCAGATATACTTATTACAGGTCCAATCTCCATTATTGCAGCCATCGGATTTTTAAAACTTAAAAAATGGGCAATTTTATCAAGTATTCTTGCATCGGGAATTTTTATTTATGGATCAGCTTTAGTATATATTGATGTTCTTCAAAATGGGGCTCCTTATCCTTTAAAATTAATTATCCCTCCAATTTTCGGAATTGGATTATCTTTAGCTATTATAATGTGGATATGGAAATATTTTGAGGTTTTGGAATAAAATTAATCAAAATATTCACAAATAAGAAATATTGGAATATGAATTTATTTCAGAAAAGAAACAGAAAAAAATAATTTAATATTTTAATGCTTTTCCACATTTTCCACAGAACTGAGAATTAGGAAATAAACGTAATCCACAATATGCACAAAAGAGAGGGATATCACTGGTTTCAACCATGTTTTTAATTTGCGAAACACGAGTATTTCTTTCATTCACAAGACCCTTAGGACATTCAATTTCGAAACTTTTTATTAAGCCTTTTCCAGTTTTTCCGAGACCTACAATATACATTATTTTTCCAAATATTCTAACAATCCTAAAAATTCCTAATACTTGACCAATTTTCATCAATTGAGAACCTTCAATTATTGATGGTTCAAGTTTTTCTTTCTCATTACTCGAAACTGGAAATTCAAAAAGGTCATTAGTCCATTTACGAAGTTTTTTTTGGCCAAAAGCCTTGAGAATGCGTGGAATATAACCAATAATTATTCGGAGTGAATATAATATAATTGTGACTATAAACGCTGTATAAGTTAAATCGAACCAAATGTTATCATAAATATCTAACGGATTAAAAGTATAATTATATTTAGGTATAATAAAACCGAGAAACAAGCCTAACATTTCTAGAGTAAGGGGTAATATAATGCTTAAAACGATACTGATAATTTCCATTATAAAACTCTTTTTAAGATTCTTATTTTTGTCATAATTAGAAGAATTTGATAATTTTACAAGATAATTAACGAAAAATATGAAATTTACTAGAGCACTTATCAAATACAGTAAAATTAGTAAACCCATAATTATCATATAAAAAATAATAATAATAGAAAAACTATAGTCATACATGCTGGATGGACTGAACATCATATATAAATATACTGCAATTCCAATTATGGCGAAAATATTTACAATAACATTCACAGCCTGAAAAACCCACATCGAGATCGAATAATACTTCATAGATTTTCCAAAATCACGGAAAGATTTTACTCGTTTGTCAATTTGTAACATACACTTTTAGTTACAAATCAAAAATTTATAAATTTATATGAAAAAATGTTTAAACTATAAAATTTACGATTTGATTAATCATGAATGATGAAGAATATGGAAGTGAATTCCAAGAAAAATCAAAATATATTAGAGGGAATTTAACGGGTCGAGGATTAGATTGGAGTAACAAATCTAAAATCTATAAAATATATCCAAATAGCTCAAAAACTGCGCTACGAAAACCAATTCCCGAAAAAATTGAAAAATCAATAACTATTACCGAGATATTTGAACAGCGGCGTAGTGTTCGAGTTTTCCAAGAAAAACCCATTGAATTAGATCAAATCTCTTATCTATTATGGGCATCAACGGGAATTCAAAGAATTATTGGAAATACTGCCTTCAGAACTACACCCAGCGCAGGAGCTTTATATCCTATCGAAACCTATCTCTTTATTAATAATTGCGAACAGTTGGATCATGGTATTTATCATTATAATATTAAAGATCATGCATTGGAACAAATTACAGAAGGAAATTTTTCAAATTCCATTGCAAAAGCCGCATTAGATCAAAGAATGTTTTCTCTAGCACCAATAATATTCGCATGGACTGCAATTTTCCAAAGGTCAAAATGGAAATATTACCAACGCGCTTATCGCTATATCTACTTAGATGCGGGGCACATTGCAGCCCATCTGTCTTTAGCTGCTGTTGAATTGGGTTTAGGATCTTGTCAAGTTGCAGCGTTTTACGATAATGAAATTAACGATTTGCTAGATATTGATGGTAAAGAAGAAAGTGTTCTCTATTTAAGCGTAGTAGGAATACTAAAATAAATTTTAAGTCCCTGGAAAACCCCTTTTTATTTCTACAAAGGATGATGATTTTGCACCAAGATTTTTTTTTAAAATGCCTATTGCTTTCTGAACATCAACTGATTTACTACATGTGAAAAAATCTACAGCAGCATATCCGTATTCAGGCCAAGTATGAATTGAAAAATGTGATTCGGAAATTAATACAACACCACTTACACCATGTGGCGAAAATTCATGAAAAACTCTACCAATTTCAGTCGCACCACTTTCCTTAACTGCTTTTTCCGATAAATTTTCCAGAATTTGTGCGTCCTTTAGAAAATGGGGATCACAATTGTAAAGTTCAATTAAATAATGAAATCCTAGTGATTTCATAAGTAAAAAAATCCAGCATTCAACAAATATGTTTCGTTTTTTAGATTAATAAATTCGAAATGTAAAAATATCACCCGATACCGTACCCAATACAAGGAGATCGCCATAAATCTTCATTGTAAATGCATTTGGAACATTTTGAATGATTTTTACGCATTTAAAAGTTACAACATCCCACAATCTTAATGTCTCATCTTCGCTACTTGAGACTAAGAATTTACAATTCGAAGAAAAATCAATTGCATGAACTTCATCTGCATGCCCTAGCAAATGACCCACAAATTCTCCGTTTTCCGCATTAAAGAGTGAAATTTTTCCATCATTTCCACAAGTTGCCAAAATTTTCTCGTCAGGAGATAATCGAATCATATTTATCCCTGATTTGTGCCCCTTGAAAACATTTTCTTCTTCTAAAGTTTCGAAATTAAAGGAACGAACGCGCTTTTTATCGGAAATAATAAATATTGTTTTAAAATCTTCAGTCAAAATTGCGTTTTGGATTTGAATTTCTTCTAATTTCTTCGTTTTAGTAATTTTCCAATTGAGAGTATTGATTATTGTAATTTCCCAACTAGTAATCAAAAATAAAAATTTACCTTTTTTGGCCAGCTGAACTGATGTAATAGATTCAGGTAAAAATAATTCAGTTTCTTTTTTCCAAGTTTGAATATTGTAGATTAAAATATCGCCATTTGTATAAGCAACAATTAAATGAGGACTGGTTTGTGAAAATAGCACGTTAATTGGGGATAAGACCTTACCTTTTCGGAATTTAGCGCCTTTAATTTCAACTATTGATTTATCATCAACGGTTAATTCCTCTTCTTCAGTTAAAGGGATCTTTTCACGATGTATGATCTTCTTAAACAATTTCATATAAGGATAACGATAAATAAAAACTGGTTCTTCAAAAGCCCCCACAGCTATGAGTTTTTTACGAGGATCGAAAGAAATTGTCCCGATTTCTGATTGAGAAACGTTTTTTGCTGTGCGATCTTTTACAACTCTCATTTTATCCACTTTGAAGAAATTTGATTATTTATAATATAATAGTTTCTCATATAATAATTTCTCTATCTACTACGACGTTTTTGACAGAATAGCAAGTTTCAAATCATTTGGTTCAATTTATCTTTTGAAAATTAAAGTGAGAAAAGCAATAATGACACAAAAATCTGAAAATTCGGAAAATTCGGAAAATTCGGAAAATTCTGAAAACCTTGATATCTCTAAAAAAGAGCATTTCCACTGGTCAAAAAAGAAAATATTTATGGCTATTGCATTTATGATAATTGTTATCATCTCAATAGTGGTACTACTTCTAACAATCTTAGATAAAACATTTCTTTTTAAAATATTTAGAGATTTATTCATTATACCCTTGCTTGACATCGGTTTTTGGGCTGTTTTTATTTTTCTTCTCCTTATGGTGTTTCAGAGTTTAATCGCACCTATCCCATCGGAGTTAGTATTACTCTCAGGAGCAATGATATTTGGATTTTGGGGAGGAGCAATTCTCGGAATTATTGGATCTATGCTTAGCGCTGCAATAACTTATTACGTATCTAATAAAGGAGGAAGAGCAATACTTGAAGCTACTGGTGAAAAAATTATTTTTGCTGATAGAATGGTTGCATTAATGGATGAATGGATTGAAAGTTGGGGATTTTGGGCCATCATTGTAGGTAGAGCTGTACCGGTTATTATGTTTGATCCTGTTAGCTATGCTGCTGGGCTATCTAACATAAAACCTAAGCAATATTATATCGCTACATTCATAGGTTCTATACCACGAGCTATATTTTATGCTTATTTAGGTTTTCTTCTATTGGATGGTAGGGATCCAAATGTTATTGGGACAATGAATCCAGCTGAATTTGAAGAAATGTCTGGCAAATTTAACACGATTTTCTTTGTGATATTTGGTGTTTTAGTATTCATGCTGGTGTTTGCTAATATTTTGTCCTATGTTAGAGAAAAAAGAAATGAACATAATGAATAGAAGAATAGTAATTTTTTATTCAATCATTTTTTTATGATCTAATGAGATTGCGTTTTTATTTCTCTTAATTGTGTTTAGCATCTCGGATTTTAATTCATCAAGTTCTGATTCAAGAGAGATTTCTTGCGGAGGAGCACTAAAAACATTTGATTTCGAACCTGGATTAGAAGTAGAAAGGCTTTTCGACAAACTATGTGAACCTTTTATTGAATTGATTAGATTAATTATGAGTGATTTGATATTTTGCAAAGATTCGCTATACTTTTCTTTAATATCATCCGGTAAATCGTCGAATTCTCGAAGGATATTTCTTAGGAGTATAGTGGTCAAAACTAATTCATTTATTTATTCACAAAACAAATTAAAAAACTTTTTGAAATCATAATTTTTTTTTTTTTTTTTTTTTTTAAATTATAAAAATTTTTAATCAATTTGGTTAAAAATAATGGAATATTTGCATTATTT
>JAUWOE010000225.1 GCA_030612265.1 Promethearchaeum sp. | reverse complement strand
GCTTCAAAAAATCGTTGTCGTATCGTATAGGTTGCAACATTGAACAAATTCTTGGAACGAAAGGTGATCTCATCCAACAGAAGAGATCGGTTCATTTGAATTTGGCGAACAAGTTGCATAGTATTGTATTAACGCTTCATATAATAAAAGATGCCATAGCCTAAGTTTAATAGAATATGATCTCAGAAAAAATCAGAAGATACCAAAAATTTTTCTTAAATAATTCACAACGAAAACTAAACGATATGAAAGTGTGAATACAGAATACGAGCCAAAATCTAATGAATAATCCATATTTGATATAATGTGCAAATATATTTATACCATACTTCCCTTCCTCGAAATTCATCCCCTACCTAAATAAAGAAGGGGTATTCTTTCGATTAAAAGATAAATTAAATTGTAATAAATTAATCTTAATATTATGCAAGATAATCAAGAAAATCTTTCAGTTGAAGAAAAATTCATTCTGAACGCTATTAAAGAATCAGGGGAAAATGGAAAATCAATTTCTTACAAGAAATTACAAGATATTTGTGCTGATGAGTTCGAAGGAGTCCGTTTAATTCTCAAGAAATTAAAAGGAAAGAATTTGGTTGATTTTGATGGAATGATCCCCGGTTTTTCGAGTGTAATAATATTGATCGATTAAAAAAGAAAGAAAAAATAAGGAATTAATCATTAAAAATTAATTCTTGATTGGTCTTCCCTGTTCATCTCTAAAAGTTCCACCCAAGATCGCACATATATCAACTAACCATCCGATTCCAAAGAGTCCCACAGTAAAAAAATAAAGAAGCCCCATACCAATACGATCTGCATAGAAATAATGCAAACCAAAATATCCACCGAAAAACCAAAGTATAATTAATATTCCTTGTGATTTTGGTGAAACTGCTTGAGTTTGATTAGTGACATTTACAATTACATTTGGTTGAGTATATACTGGCGGAGGTTGAGCATATACTGGTTGGGGTTGAGTATAAACCGGTCGGGGTTGAGAGGGTTGTTCTACTGGAGTCCCACAACTTTCACAGAATTTTGAATGAGCTTCTAATGGAGCTCCACAGTTTTGACAGAATTTGGCTATTTTAATCACCTATTTATTTATATTCTAAATGTGTTTTTTAAGTTTATTCCAAATAGAATAATAATTTGCTTTTTTTACACAATTTCTAATTGTAGTCATTCTTGAAGGTTTTTTTTTTTTTTAAGATCTAAACGAATTTAAAATAAAATTTGTAATATTGTGGAAAGGTCTTTAAAGTAAAAAATTCAATAGATAATTATAATTTATTTGAGTTTCGTTTGTCAACACGGTGATTATAATGGTTTTAATTACAATATTTGTTGGTACTGGGGCTTATTCTACAGAACGGCCTTATACTGCTTTAAGATTTGCATATACTGCATTATTAGATGAAAATAAAGTGAAGATGTTTTTTTTTGAAGATGGAATATTTGCACTGAAAAAAAATCAAAACCCTTCCAATATTTACAATATTCAGGAATGGATTCAAAATTGTTTTGATGAAGAAAATTTTGAAATCGCTTCTTGTGGTGTTTGTATGAAAGCCCGAGGAGTTGATCAAGCAGAATTAATTGATGGAATACAAACAGGAACAATGGAAATGGCGGTTGAATGGACTAAACAAAGTGACAAGCAATTATTCTTTTAAGACAATTTTTTGGAGGACGAATAATGGCTGATATAAAAATAGAGACTTATAACAAAGTATGTCCAATACCAGCAGCTATGACAAAAAAAGCCGCAATAAAGATGGAAAAAGGACAGACAATTGAAATCGAAGGGGATTTTTGCAATGCTATTGATAATGTTATTCGAATGTTAGAAAAAAATGGGTGTGAGATTACGGAAAAAGAGATTGCTCATAATTATTTTCGAGTTTGCGCTATAAAATTATAAAATAAAAATAGCGGGCCATGAGGGAATTCCGAACTCCGAAAAAAATTCGAACGTTTTTCGGACCCCCGACTTGCGGGTTTCTTTCCTGCTTGCGGATAACCTGCTTGCGGATAAAAGCCCGACACGCTACCTGGCTGCGTCAATGGCCCAAGGGTTAAAAATTTTTTATTGTTTTTTGCATAACTCTATGGAAAATTGTATTTCAAAAATCATCAATTTCATCTCAAAGATAATTACGAAATAAATGATTTACTGAGTTAAACTAAGGAGTAGAGTTGTAGATCTAATAAAAATTTTTGGATGGAATGCGAAGAAATGAGGAGAAAAACTTTATTAGATAGGATGCGTGGAACAACTGGTTATTAAATGATACATGTCTCAAAAAAAGAATGATGATTTCAGAAAGAATGAAAAAAAGAATATTCCATAATTTATATTCCGTAAGTAAAAATTATAAACCAATTTATGAAGAAAAATTATTAGGTGTTTTTAATATATAAATGGTAATGGTTGATCGAAAAAAACTGGAAGCTCTTCTTCAGTGGATGTTTCAGAGTATAGGAAAAAATTTAGAAGCATTAGTAGTTGTTGATCGTGAAGGGTTAGTTATAGCTAGTCTTTTAAAAGATGGTATAAATGAAGAGATCATAGGTGGTATGGCAGCTTTAGTTGAACCTGTTTTAAAAAGAATATCAAGTGAATTTAAATCGGGTAATTTTGGAACCGGAAGTTTTGATACAGAAAAAAATAGGTTGATTTTTTGTGAAGCGGGTCCCGATTCTATTTTGGTATTAGTAGCAAATGCATTAGCAAGTCTCGATAGACTTTTTCCTTATGCCTATTTATGTGCCGAAAAAATAACCCGTATTTTTGATGGAAGATCAGTATCTCCAGTAATTCCGGATTTTTCACATGAATCGAAAAAATTACAAGGAAGTAAAGATATAAGCCAGATTTTAATTGATGAAGGCTCTTTTGTACTTAAAACTGTATTATGCGGCGAAGGTGGTGTTGGAAAGACAACTTTAGTTACTCAATTTATACAATCAAGCTTTGAAGAAGATTATAAAAGCACGATTGGCGTTTCGATAATGAAAAAAGCAATAAAATTTGAGCAATGGAATACTGAAGTGCGTTTCACAATTTTCGACCTCGCTGGACAACAACAATTTGTTCGGGTTAGACAGACTTACTTTAAAGGTGCAAAAGCTGGATTTCTGATTTATGATGTCACCCGAAAGGAAACATTTGATAAAATTGAAAACTGGTATAACGAAGCAAAACAGGACGAATCTGACATAATGATGATTCTAGTTGCCAATAAGATTGATTTAGTAAATGAGAGAAAAGTTACTGAAGAAGAGGGAAAGGCTTTAGCGGAAAAATTAAAAATTCCTTATTTAGAAACAAGTGCACTAAACAAAGATATCGTGGATGAAGCATTTAAGACTCTTGCATTTTTGTTTATCCGAGAAAATAAACATATGAAAGCTTTAACTTAAAATTAAATCGAAATGAATAAGGGAAATTGAAAAAGGAAAAGTAAAATGAGTTTTAAAATAGCCTATTTACTCCCATATGAAAGCACTCCACATGTATATATTGTAAAATCTGAAGAAGCAACAGATCCGCAATATGGATGTAGGCCTCAAGATCGGCCATTATCGATGCTGATAAAAACCGGTATTGTTAATCTCGATAAACCTTCAGGGCCAACATCGCATGAAGTTGCGAGTTGGGTTAGAAAAGTTCTTGGCTTAGAAAAAACAGGACATGGAGGAACATTAGATCCCGGGGTGACTGGTGTTCTACCCGTCGCTTTAGGCCCTGCTACAAAAGTTATAGGGGCATTATTAAGTTCAGGTAAGGAATATATTTGTGTTATGTATCTTCATGGGGATGTAGAAGAGAGTAAAATCCGAAATGTTTTGAATCTGTTTACAACGAATTTATATCAACGTCCACCAATCAAATCGTCAGTTGCGCGAAGGTTAAGAAAACGCAGAATTTATTATACACAATTTATGGAAATGAACGGGAGATTTGTCCTTTTTCGGGTTGGATGCGAGGCGGGAACTTATATTCGCAAATTGTGTCATGACATAGGAGAAGCATTATTATGTGGTGCGTCGATGGCTGAATTGCGTCGATCAAGAACGGGTGAATTTCGCGAGGATTCCCTTTGCACTTTACAGGATTTAAACGATGCGATGAAATTATATCAGGAAGAGAGAAAGCCCGAATACTTGAGAAATTTAATCGTTCCAATGGAAAAAGCAGTTACTCATTGGAAAAAAATATATATTCGCGATTCAGCTGTTGATGCAATAGCGCATGGTGCTAGTTTAGCGATCGCTGGAGTATTATATCTAGAAAAAACCATTGAAAAAAATGAACAAGTTGCAATAATGACACAAAAAGGAGAATTGGTGGCATTTGGCGAAGCATTGATGATTACTGCAAGGATTCTCAAAGTTTTTCACGGAATTTGCGCAAAAACAAAGAAAGTTTTTATGGAACGAGGCGTTTATCCACACTGGAAGTCGAAACCTAAAGAAATAATCCCATAATTGGAAGTGAAAGAAAATGCCCTCAACGGAAAAAGATCAAAAAGATCAATACTTTAGTAAAAGACCTAAATCAGAATTAAAGGTACGTAAACTTTTTGAATCAATCCGAAAACACACATTAAATTTACAAACTTCTTCAGGTGTTTTTAGTCCAGATAATATAGATAAAGGATCTCGAATTTTAATTGAAAATCTAATCCTTCCAGATAGCTATCCCGGGATGAATGTTTTGGAAATAGGCGCCGGTTATGGACCAATTAGCATATGGTTAGAAAAAGAATATCAATTTCAAAACCAAATTAATGATAAAAATCCACCAATTCCAAATATTTATGCATCTGAAATCAATGAAAGAGCAGTCTGGTTGTTAAAACGGAATATAATAACAAATAGCTGTAAAAATATAACTGTGTTGAAGGGTGATTTTCGGGATCATTTTAAAACTTTGAAAGAAAAAGGAGTTTCTTTTCAAGCTGTGTATACAAATCCACCTTTGAAAACTGGCCATGATACAATGTTGGAATTATTTGAACAAAGTATGGATTTATTAGCTCCCAATGGATTTATTCAATATGTTCATATGAAGAAATTGGGCGCACCTGGTTTTTTAAAGAAGTTAAAGTTTATTCGGCCGAATTGGTTCTTCACTACTGTTAGAAAAAAGGGAGGATATCACGTAATTTTAGCTTCTCCCATTGAATATGAAATTGAATCGAAAGTTTCAAGTGGTTATTTCTAAGTTTGTTTTTTTATGTTCTGTTAGGTTTTGCTTATCATCGGGAAAAACTTTTATAATATAGATAAGTTCTACCGGGATTAATGAAAGTGTGATGATAAAAGGGGCGATGTAGTGAACGTTAGCAATAATTAAACCTGAAATTAAGCCCATTGGCATAAAACCTAAGACTAAAATCATTGACATGATCCCATAATATTCAGCTGGTTTTTTCGAATCTAAATTTGAAAGTAGAGCCATTTGGGCAGGTAAAAATATTGAAACGATTATTCCAAGAATAAAATGAGATACACAAAGAAAAGGCATAAGCAATGAATCTCTAAAAAACCATCCGAGTAAGGCAGAACCAAAAAACAAGAATCCCATGGAATCTCCTATGAATATACTCCATTTTTTTCCAATTTTATCAACCAAATGTCCACCGGGAATTTGAAAAATCATATTAGAAATATTAAATACTAATATAATGACTCCGATTTGTTCTTTGGTTATACCATAATTGGCAACTAAAGCTCCAGCATAAATTGATAATGAAAGCCCCCATATCATTGAATCCATTAAAAAGAATATGATGATTTTTCGATTCCTTGGATTTTTTAAAAGAATTTTCCAAGTACTTTCTAATTTAGATTCTCCTTCTTTTATTATTGTATTTGGTGGTATAGTTTCCGTTTCTTTGGATTGAGATGATTTCTCTTCTTTCTCTTCTTCCTCTTCTTTCTCTTCTTCCCCTTCTTCCTCTTCTTCCTCTTCTTTCTCTCCTTTCTCTTCTTTGAGAAAGATAAATTGAACAATTATTTGGAAAATAATAATTCCTGTGAATATTTTAAAATAAAAAGGAGCTGTATATACACTTCCTAAAGATGTTACGATCAAACTACCGCCAATACTTCCAGCAAAATGTCCAAAAAACATCAAACTAAACATCAAACCATGCTTTTTTTCCTCACTATTTTCTCTGGTAATAATTTGTTGTGGTGGATCCCTTATCCCAT
>JAUWOE010000205.1 GCA_030612265.1 Promethearchaeum sp. | reverse complement strand
GAGAGTTTGGATTTGGAGCATGGTGCTGCACAGCGGTTGATCGCAGCAATTGTAACATATTCACCAACACTTAAGCCTTGCTCTCTAAATTTATCTGTATTATCATCAATTATCTTAATAAGCCCAATTTCTTTGGCAATTTGGCTTAATGTGGCAGAAATCCCGAATTCAAGGGTTTTTGTTTCTATTTTTTAGATATTTTTTGTAAAAAGACTATTAATTTTGAGATCTTTCAATGAATCCTCAGGACCGAGATATTTTTGCCATAATCTGCAGCTTTTTCCATCGATTCTGGTACTTTCTTCAAGATAAAGGTAGGTATTTCCTTTTATTTTTTTTCGAGTGATATATACCATTAATATTATTAGGGAGGACAAAAATAAAAAGATATTGGTTTATGAATTTAATTAGGGTTATTAGATGTTTTTAATCAAATTATAATTAGGGAGGACAATTGGTTACATTTCAATACACCTATTCTATACTATTTTATCCTACCTGTGTCGACAAAAATTGTATATTACTTTAAAAATTAGGGTAATTATAATTCACGAATAATGTCGGTGTAGAGATAGGAGGAAATGATATAAATATTAAAAAAAAATGGTTAACTTGTAAACTTAAGATATGAAAAAAATATTTATTCATCTTCTACGCTTATTTTTTATTTTTTATTTTTTAACATGAATTTCCATGCACAATAATATTCTTCAGGATGATTATCTGGTGGGCAGCAAATACATTCTGTTTCTATCCGATCATCAATTGTTGATGCAAAATAGGTGTATTCAGAAATTCCCACAGATTTACAAGGAAAATCTTCTAAACCTTTTCTGGTTCTGGCTGTTTGAACCCTGCATTTATTCATTCGGAATACGCAAGAATTTTCTGTTATATCGACAATCTCTTGAACATTAATATTTGCATATAGTCGAAATTTCAAGGCTTTTATCAAACCGGGAATTCCTGGTTGTTCTTCAAGTTTTAAAAATTTTTTAATTTGTTTTGCTTCGATTTGAGTAAAACGCTTCCAACCAATTCGGTCATATTTCATTGCGGTTTCTATTCCTAATTCAGCTTCAATACCTTGAAACCAACAACCATCATGTGCTAACCAATTCTTAGACAGCATTTCAATGTAATCCAATAGGTCATCTCGCGTAAAGTCTGCTAGATCGTTTCTCATAGGTATCAAAATATTTTATTCTTAATAATTGTTATTCGTCGGAGATCATATTACCAGGTGGATAAAATCTTATTTTTGGGATAATAAATTCGAAAACTATTATGTTTGGCTTAAGATTTTGTCGGTAGAGATGTTAAGAAGGAAGTACTACATTAGTTATATATTGATATATTGAGTAAAAACAAAAACTTTTACGATTTAAACTAGTCTTATTCATAATGGAAAAAATAGTTCTTTTTGCCTTTAATGGTGATCCGATGTGCTTTGTTCACGTTTTACTAAACGCTTTAGATATGCATGAGAATAACTATGAAGTAAAAGTTGTAATTGAAGGATCCGCGACTAAATTAATAAAGGAATTCCACGATAATCCCAAAGTTCCGTTTTTTAGCCTATATAAAAAAGTTAAAAATCAAAAATTAATAGATGCAGTTTGTAAGGCTTGTGCAACTAAAATGGGCTCAATTAAAGAAGTTGAGTTAGAAAACCTTCCGATTGTAGGTGATTTGTATGGTCACCCAAAAATGACATCATATATTAATCAAGGTTATAAAATAATCACTTTCTAACAGGGAAAAAATATGGCGGTTCAATTTAGTTTTGTTTTAGGGATGGATAACATTGTTATAAATAATTATTGGAGAAAATATGAAACATATCTTGAGCTTGGATGGGATCATGCTTCAATTCGATATTATCTCTCTAAAAAAGAATATATGATGCAAATAGCTTCTTTTAACACGAGAACTGTGAGTTTTTCTGCAAGTTCCCGAAGAAATCGTTTCTATGAAATATATAATCGCCCAAAAATGTTAGAACAGGATGTGGCTTGGGATGATACTTCTGTCGAATCTTTAAAAAAAATTAGTAAAAAATACCAGGTTTTCATTATATCTGCAAGATCGAAAGAGTTAGAAGATAAAACATTAGAAGTAATAAAAAAAATAGGCTTTCCAATGGAAGATCTCACTATTTTCTTTAAATCCCCTAACGAATCCCTATCGGTTTATAGAAGGAATACATTAAATTCTATCAAAGAAAAATTTACTAGTGGTGTTGGCGTTTGTTTAAATCCTAATGATAGTCTTCTCTATGAGCGAATAGATTATACACCGATTGCATTTAGCTCTATTCAGAACTATGAAAGTTTTAATGGAAAAATATCTATTGTATGCCAAAATTGGACAGATGTATTACATTCTCTGTCAATTAATTAAAATTAGAATATATAAGATTGTGAATGTGAAAAAGTATGAGTTTAAATAAAAAAGCAGATGAATTGGAATCGGAATTAAAAAATTATAAGCGTTCTAAGGATTTTGAAAAAATGATTCCCATTTATGCGGAACTTGAGGAAATCTACAAGAAATTAAATTACACATTTTTAGAAAAAAAAGCTGCAACTGAAATGTTCAAATATCAAAAACATATTGAACTCTCAAAATTGAGTCAAAATGCCATTGTAGATAAAAAAGAAGTAAAAGAAGTAAAAGAAGTAAAAGAAGTAAAAGAAATTACACCAATTAAACCTCAACCAGTTAAACCCCAAACTTCTCCATCTATTTCTCAAGAAAATCAGATAAATAAGACTGTCAATCATGATACCAAAAAAAGTCGGGCAGAAAAAATAAAAGAACTACAAAGTAAGAAAGAAATTGAGCAGCAAAATGTGGATAAAGCTAATATTATATTAGATAAAGCTCAATCTCATATGAAAAAGAAAGAATTTGAATTAGCTGCTAAATTTTATAGGGAATCTTCTGAAATTTTTAAAGAAATTGGTTGGAATCAACAAGCATCTCAGTTAAACCAAGAAGCTCTGAATATGCAAGAAATGCAAGAAGAATATTTAAAAAAAATAGGGAAAATTAAATTAAAAAAACAAAAAGAACAGGAATTGTATGACGCTCGTGCTTCTAAGATTATTGCTGATAAAGAAGAAAAAAAACGATTAGAACAAGAAGCTCTAAATAGATTACCTCCTGAAATTTTACATAAAATAGATTTAGCAAAGGTTTTTCTCCAAAAAACTGAAATTATGGAATCAAAAGGAAAAATCGAAAAATCTATTACAAGATACAAATACCTTCTTGAATTATATGATGAGATTCCAGTTAATAAGGAACAAAAGGAAAATATAAGAAATAAAATTAAAGAGCTGGAAAAAAAATAAAATTCCGTTGAATTTATCTTTCAAGTTTGTCAGGATCAAAAAGTCCGCTATTCGGAATTGTATATTGATTCATACATACAGGGCATGAATTATGATGCTGGATCCACTGAACAACGCAAGTATAGTGGGTTAAAGCTCCACAAAATTCGCATTTTACAAAATTATCTTCAGCGACATTTACTGATCTCCTACAAATAGCGCAAGTCCCTGACTTTAAACCATTTTCATTTAATTGAGATTCTAGAATTTTAACCAGTTTTACTTTTTCCTTAGAATATTTACTTTTTAGATCTTCGATTTCTAAAATTTTACTGCTATATTTTTGAATTTTATCTCTTAGATCCTTTTCAGATAATCTTTCAGGCTTTAGAAAATCCGTAGAATCATATTTTTCCATATTTTCTCCAAGGGGATCTTCGTTTAATGAATCAAAAAATTCTTGTTCCCTTTCCAATACATTATTGAATTGGTGAAAAATTGAGATTATTAACCCTTTTAATGAAAATTTCGCACGATTTAAAATAATTTTATATTCTTCATCCCATTTTTCTTTGATTGAAGTAATATTAACTCCTTTTTTCCTAAATAGTTTGAATGTTTTTTCAATATCTTTTTTCATATTTGATATTTTCTTTTGAAAATCATCTATTATCCCTTTTAATTCATCAATCTTCGGAATGCTTTCTGGAATATAGGGGGCAGTTGTATTTTGATAATCCTTTAGAAGATTTTCCATTTTATTTATATTTTCTCGAGTTATTTTTTCTAAATTTATTTTATCGCTATCAATTTGGATTGAACTTGAATATTGCTCAAAATCTTCTAATTGTCGGCTAATTTCGCCTCTAAGTTGTTTTAACATCTGGTATGATTTTTTAAGAACATCTGGCCAAGGATTCATTAGGTTAGAAATATTTTTCAATCTTAATTCTATCTGATCGATAATTTCAAAAAGTATTTTTCCATGTTCCTGTAGAATTTGATTTGCAGTATGAAAATCCCCGTGATATTCGCTAGTAATTTCTTCTTGTTTTCGATTAAGCAAAACTAACATTGACCGAGGAATTTCCTTCAGCGGATTTGTGTCTTCATCTCCTGAATATCCCATATCATATTCTTTTGCAGCTTGGGACATCAATTGGTTTATAATATCATGGGAAAATAATTCAAGTTGTCTTTTTATTTGATTTTTCTTATCCTTTTCCATTTTTGAGTATAAATTTTCTGTTTTTAAAATTTTAAGTTCATAAAGAAGGAAAAAAAACTCCAGTCTGAATGATTTATTTTTTATGCTTGGTTGATTTATTAAATCTGACATTGTAAAGATCTCAGAAAGTATAAATTTTGATGTTTTTATGTTTTTAATCAAATATTCTACTTCTTTGAAATTCTTAAACCAAGGATACTTGTCAAAACTAAGAAAAAATTTCGATTCCTTAAGAAAAGCGAAACTGTACCATATTTGAGGTTTATTCTCAAAAGTCTTTTTAAGGGCGATGGAAAGTTGCTTTGATTTTTTATCGAAATCACTGAATTGGTTCCAATTGTTTAATATAATTGTAATATTTTTCTGGCAACGATCATTTAATTGTTTAAGTTCTTTTATTGTTTTTGAAAAGATTGTATTTTCCTTATAAATCAATCGAATAGAGCGTAATTTTGGGAGAATATTAGAAATTGAATTTTCAATTGTTGAAATTTCTGAGAATATAAGTTCTGGGATATAACTATAATCATCTGAATTTAGATTTGCTAGTAAAAGATTAATATTTTGCAAGTATTTAAAAATTCTATTAGTAAAATTAGGTTTTATTTCACGTTCTATTTTTTTTAATTGTGATAATGATTCAATCCGTTTATTTCCATTATTGTCTATTATTTTGGCTAAAATTTCATTCAGTGTACTAAAAATTTTCCAATTATTGTTTATAATATAAAATAACTGCATGCTTGTCGAATCTCTTAAGTTTCTTTAATTCCACATCATCAAAAAACTTTTTTGGATAAATTTTTTTGAGTATAAAAAACTTCGAAATATTGAATGAATAAAATTTGTATAGAAACCGAAATAAAATTACCATCTTCTCAAAATATTGAAAAATTCTATAAATCTTCTCGAGGATTGATTTTTGCTTTAATAGTGTTAATTGGTAATGGTATTCATCCGATTATTAATAATTTAAGGCCAGACGAATTTAGTTCAACAATATTTGTATTGCAAATGTCAATATGGGAATTTCTCTGCGCGTTTATTGTGCTTTTATTCCAAAAAAGAAAAGAAAAGGGTAATAGTCCAAACACGTCGAATAAAAATTCAAGTCAAATATGTTATTCAAAAAAACATCTAATTTTACGAATGTTAATTATTGGGTTGATTTTTTCGATTGCTACTTATGGGTATGTTGAGGGCTTAAAAGAAGCAGGTTCAATTTCAGGATCTATTGCCTTAAAAATATCCCCCATATATGCAATTATAATCGGATTCATGTTTTTAAGAGAGAAAATTAATGTTAAACAACTTCTTATTACATTCCTTATGCTTTTTGGAATTTATTATTTAGGAACTAATGGAACCTTTCAAATGGATCAATTCTCAATGGGGTTTGCAATATTATTGATTGTTCCGCTCCTGTGGACGATTGCTCATGCATTAACAAAATCCTTACTTGAAAACAACATTTTTGTACCAAACCAAGTCATTTTTATTCGTAGCGGTATTATTTCTCTTTCATTTTTAATAATCAATTTAATTATTATTGGTTGGAATGAATTGTTATTATCATTTATAAATCCAAATTTCTTGTTTTTTTCATTTCTAATGGGGTTTACTTATTTTTTTATGCATTTTTCTTGGTATTCTTCTATTACTTCTATTGATTTGTCTTATGCAAGCGCGCTAGTGACTCCAAGTCCTGCTATAACCACATTACTGACTATATTATTAAAAATAGAGGATTTTTATTATTATCAACTAATCGGAATGGTTTGGGCTTTTGTTGGATTATACGCTTTAATTTTAATCAATAAAAGTCATGAAAAGAAAAAAAAAGAAAAGAAAAAAGAATAACAATTAACTTAGTTCAATTTCAAATTCTGCTTTATAAGGATCTATTCCATAAATTTCTAAAACCCTAACAATGAAATCCGTCAGTTCTGGGATTTTCTGTTCAGAAAAATCAAATTCTTTCGATAAATTTTTTGATTTCGGCTCTTCTTCAAATTCCATTTCATTTAATTTTTCAATTTGGTCGATGGATAATTTTTCTTCTTCTTCAAGATGAGCATTTGAAACTGCATCTAAATAAACTTTTTGCGCTTTTCTACCACCATTCACTTGAATATAATACGGATCGTTGTAGATTCCAAAGAAATTATTATCTCCACCTTCATTATAGATGGAATTAAGATATTTCGAAATTTTTTTCATTGTTTTAATCATAAAATTTAAGGTTTAAATATTGTTTCTAAATGTTTTTAAATGCTTTCAAGAAATTTTTGGTTAATTTTAAAAAAGCATGATCAATTATAAGATAAATGCTTTCAAGCGGTGATTTTTATTTTAAACCATATTTGATTATATATTTCACCTTTTTTTCCCAATTCATTGAATAACCTAAGAATTTTTTCTGTCGGA